>CALCSP010000271.1 GCA_937893785.1 uncultured Verrucomicrobiales bacterium | reverse complement strand
GAAGGCCGAAGAGAAAGCTACAAGGGAAGAGCAGCTAAAGGACTACCTCTTCAACATGGGCTGGGACATGATGACCAACTACCTTCCGACCCTGAAGCTGCGCAACGTGACTGATGTCGTTAAGCTCGACAAAATGATCGAGGGCAAGATCGCTACTGCGCACGAGTGGCGTTAGTAATCGTGAGACAAATTCGAGCGCCTGTTTTACTCAAACCGCTCGCTTAACCGCACTTTGAGCCCCTTTACCGCTTTTAATGAGCGGTTAAACCCCAAATATTTTTTCGCACACCCCCAATTATAAGGGGCACCCGCGCACAAAAACATCGGGGGATACGGGTGGCGTGGTACAGGCCTGTCCCTGATGACCCGCATTCTCATTTTTATGGTCAGAGATTTTGATCTGATCCCACTCAGGGGGTCTTTGCAAAGTGATCCATGATCCCTGGACGGTGTTCAATGCGCAGGGTGCAGGGTGCAAGGGACAGGGAAAAGTGCAAAACTGTTGTACTTTTGTGTTGTACCTTGGCGATATTCTGGATAAGATAATGGCAACCTAATTAGGCTGATCGTCTTAATTTACTGTATCTACAACGTTTGTAAATGGAGCCGGCTGACGGACTCGAACCGTCGACCTACTGATTACAAATCAGTTGCTCTACCAACTGAGCTAAGCCGGCCTGTTTTTTCAACAGCCCGCAAAGATAGATGAAAACCCCGGCTCTGCAAGTGTTGTGCGCAATGTTTGGGTTTATCCGCCAATCGGGTTCCTCCACTCCCCACTGCGGATTCTCTCAAGGATGACGGCGATTAAGATTACCAGGCCGAGGACAATCATCTGGGTTTCGCTGCCCAATAGCAGGATGTTCATGCCGTTGCTGATGACGGCGATGATGAAGGCGCCGATCAGGGTGCCAAAAATCCTTCCCTTGCCGCCGAAAAGCGAGGTGCCCCCGACGACAACGGCTGCAATAACCATTAACTCATAGGTTTCTCCGTAGGTTCCTGCGCCACTTTGCAGCTGGGATGCCATCACGACGCCGCCCAATCCTGCCGTTGCCCCGCAGATAGCATAGACAATGAGTTTGATGTTCCTTGGTGATATGCCGGACATGCGAGCTGCTTCCGGGTTGGCTCCTGTTGCGTAGATGTAACGGCCGAGGATGGTCTTGTTCATGATGATGTGTGCCGCGATATAAAGGATCAGCATCAGGATCACGCAGTTGGGAATTCCAAAGCTTAAGCCATTGCCCAGCCATTGGAAGCTTGCGGGCACCTTCTCAAAAATCGTATCGTTTTTTGCAATCTTAAAGGCTCCTCCCCGCAATACCTGCATCATGGCGAGGGTGGCAATGAACGGTGGCACACAGAGACGACTGACCACGAGTCCGGTAAAGGCACCGGCCAAGGAACAAACAGCAATACCGGCAACTGAAGCAATCACAAGCGTTGGGACGCCTGCACCGGCTTCACCGCCCATGATCTCGATGATTTTGCATGTTACGACTGCAGAGAGGGCAATCATGCTACCTACCGAGAGATCAATGCCTGCAGTGATGATGACCATCGTCATGCCGATAGCAAGGATGGCAATAACGGCGATTTGGCTAGTGATGTTTCTGAAATTATCGACCGTTAGGAAAACCGGCCACCTGTAACTTTTAGGATGGATCAGTCCAATAAGGGAATCGCTGTGTTGCTCAAGATATGTATCAAAAACGGGCAATTTTTTCATGGATGCAGCGGTCGCGATCAGATCAATTTTCCCGGCTTTCTCCATTTCCCTAAGGATAAGGGGTGGACCTCCTATTCCCTTGCCAACCACTGTCAGTTCTTTTTTCAGCAGAGCGTCCTCAAGAGTTTTTGCGAAATCCCTTCCTGCTTGGTTATCACCTGATGCAATAAATATTCTCGGGTTCTTCGGAAAGTTGATTGGCCCCTCTTTGGGAAAGTTGATTGGTCCCTTATCGAGGCCATTAATAATCTCTTTGGCCAATTTTCTACCGGCTGAGGCTCCCTCCGGGCTTTTTTCTTCGATGGTCAGGACGCTAAAAAAGACGGCAAGTAGGAGTAGGACTGCCGCCATACCGTATTCACCGGATACAAAGGTAAGGGGTTTCCTAAGGAGTTGACCGATTGCTGACATGTTTGTTGCCTGCCGGGATCAAGCCCTTTGCTTCGGACCTGCCTGCTTTTAGGTAAATAGTCTGCTATTGCAGTTTCGCGTTGTGTGCATCAATGACTTTCTTGAAGCCCTTGACTCTCTCCATGCAGGACTCGACTCCCCGGTAGTCAATGATCACGACCTTGCCACCCTCTGCGCCGAGGGCATCAATCATTGCCTGTCCGGCAAGCTCTCCGCCTTGGGCGTTGTCTGTGCCGACGTGAGAGACTACCTTGGCACCCTCAGCCTGCACCCGGACATCAAAGGAGAAAACCGGCACATTGGCATTGTTTGCCTCCTTGACTGCAGTGCCAATTGCTTCGGAGTTGGTCGGGTTGACGGCGATGGCCACGACTTCCTTAACTAGAAAATCTTTGATCTGCTTTTGTTGCTTTGAAACATCATTCTCGGCACCAAGGTAAATGAGGTCATAGCCGTGTTTGGCTGCCTCATCGCGCATGTTTGCTTCAATCACCTTGAAGAAGGGGTTGGCAATGTCCATGCAGGTGGCTCCGATGAGTCCCCTTGATTTCTCTCCCGTTGAAGCGACGGTCGGGTTTTCCGGCGTCAGTGGTTCTCCGGAGTCCTCGGTGTCCTTCGTGTAAAGGGTCGCAGGGATGTCAATATTTGGCTCTACGTCTTTGCCGCTCAGGTATGCTACAATGGCCTTGATACATTCACGGCCGATCTTGTCAGGGTGCTGAATTGGATCAGCATAGATTTTTCCTTCCTTGATTGCCTTTTTTCCCGCAGGCATGCCGTCAAATGCAATGACGGTGACCTGATCCAGCTTCCCGGCCTTTTCCAGTGCTCCCACCGCACCGAGTCCACTGGGGTCATTAATGGCGAAGATTCCCTTGATGTCAGGAACCCTTTGCAGTGCGTCTTCGGCGGCCTTGAACCCCTTGTCCCTTTTTCCGTCACCGGAAAGCTCGGCAACGATCACGATCTGCCCTTCGACCTGAGGCGTATTTTGTGCTTGGTCTTTGCTTTTGTTGCAGGCGGTGAAGAGAAAGGCTGTGAGGACGGTGATAAGTGGAACGATCAATTTTTTCATACTGGCAGGTGATTTGGTTCTCCTTATTTATCTGTTGGAGGCTCCCTGATGACAAACAAAATCCTGATTATTTAGGTAGGCTGATCGCCAAAAAAACAGGGGGATTGCTGCCCGGGTGTTCTACGGCTTATACTCAGGGATACCATCCATGAAAGCGCACTGCACTTTTTTCCCCATTGTCCTTGGCCTTACGATTGCCTTTTCAACTCTATCTTCTGCCATGGAAATTCCAGGTAAGGCCAGCAAATGGAACGGCTTTGATCGTCGTGACTTTGTTCATGAAGGTCTCAAATGCATCGTGATCCTTCCGAAATCGGAAGCCCAAGGGCGTCCCTGGGTGTGGCGTGCGCGCTTTTTTGGGCACCAGCCCCAGGCGGATATTGCCCTGTTGAAGCTCGGTTTCCATGTTTGTTATTGTGAGGTGGGCGGGCTTTTCGGTAACAAGGAGGCGGTAGAGCGCTGGAACCGTTTTCATGCATACCTGACCCGTGAACACGGCTTTTCAGTCAAGCCGGCACTAGAGGGCATGAGTCGCGGCGGGCTCATCATCTATAACTGGGCAGCAGTCAATCCTGACAAGGTGGCTTGTATCTATGGTGATGCGCCGGTTTGCGATATTCGCAGCTGGCCGGGAGGCAAGGGAAAGGGGAAGGGAGGAGGTGGTGCCTGGAAGGGGGCGCTCAAGGCCCATGGTATTAGCGAGGCGGAGGCAGTGAATGCCCCTGTAAGCCCGATTCACAAGCTTGCTCCCATCGCCAAGGCCAAGATCCCCCTGCTACACGTGGTAGGGGCAGCGGACAAGGTTGTGCCTGTGGAGGAGAACAGTGCGGTTATTGTGGAGCGTTACCGCAAGCTGGGTGGTGAGATCAAGGTGATCTCAAAACCGGGAGTTGGACACCATCCGCATGCCCTTAAGGATCCCAAGCCGATTGTTGATTTTATCCGTAAGCATACGATTGGCTCTTGAGGTTTGAGTCATCCGCGAGAGTTTGCGGTGTCTCTTTCCCTGGCACGAATACGCCGGGCTTCAGGTAAAATGATGAGGGAGGCAATTAGGATCAGTATCGCACAGAAGATCGCGACTCCACTGCTGAACCCTCGCAGTAGCGCGAAGCCGATGAGAGGTGCGGCGATGCCCCTCAGCCCGGTAGTGCAGGTATGAACGGACATGTATTCTGCGGTGTGCTCAGGTGGTGCAATTTTCGTCACCCATAGTGACCAGGCAATGTTTCCTCCTGCAAAGGCGAAGCCCTGCAATCCGGTTCCAATGGCAATGATCCAGAAGGATTGCCCATAAAAAACCACCAGGATTGCGCTGCAGAACAGGACATTAAGGATGATGCGTAAAAAATAGAAGTTGAGGCGGTCAAAGATCCATCCCCATGGGTAGGTGAATACCAGTTTGACGACATTGGGGATAATGAAGGTGAGTAGGGTGACTTCAAAGGCGGTGAAGTCATTGCCGTAATCCTCATTGGCAAAGTATTCTGTCCAGATCTTCAATGAGGTCAGGTTGCCGATGCCCATGAGCATCCATGAGATAATTAATACACGGAATTTTTTGTCCTTTTTCAGCCAACGGAACGCTGTGAAGGGACTGGTGCTGCCTGCACTGATGCTGACTTTTGGCATGCACCAGGTCGCGGCGGCACCCAGCACGGCAAATCCCGTAAAGAACCAGAGCAGTGGCTTGAAATTTTCGATGTCGGCATCGATCCACTTACCCGCAGCCCAAGCAAAAAGAATGGCAATAATGCCCCGAAAGGTGGCGGTTATAGCATAGATTTTGCCGCGACGCGCTGTTGGGAAGTTGCTTTGGTATATCTGTGTTAACAGGGGTAGAGGCAGCATAAAGGAAAAGAATCCAATGCTGATTCCGGTCATGTATAGGGTAAGTGAATCCGGGAAAGCGGCTGCAATGCCGATGCCTACAGCTCCGCCCAGATTGAAAATTGCAGCACTATGGGTCAGTTCCCAATTGAGTTTGCGAACCAGTGGGACAATGGCAATACTGGCGACCATGCCACCTCCCGAGATAGCAAGCAGGAGTGCCTTTTGCCAGTCACTTGCTTGGAAAAACTCAAGGGCGATCAGTCCTGCCAGTGGTATGAACAGGTATTCAATCATCCCGACCGGGATGGATCGCCACATCTCGAGCCGAAATGTTCTTCTTGTTATTTCTGCAGTGGGTTCCATGAGCAGCACGCCTTGGCGGGCTGCCCCTAAACGACCACCAAAGGAGAGGAAGTCAATGAGCAGGATTTAACTGCATCAAAAATACATTTTTAGGAATACATCATGGTATAGGCAACGGTCATCAGCGCTGCATCGACCACGGCGTGGCTAGCCCATGCTCCTGCAAGAGTGCCTTGGCGTTGGTAGATCCAACTCCAGAAGAATCCTCCGATACCAACGGATAAGCTGAAGAACAGGGCCCATGCCAGCGGGAAAAACTGAGATGTAACCACAATGTGGTGCAGAGAAAATCCCACAGCAGCGATTGCGTGGGCGGCTGGCCGGGATACGAGATTGCGCAAGTTGCCATAGACAAACCAGCGCCAGTAATATTCCTCAAGCAGGGAATGAAACAGGCTGAGGCATATGGCAAAGAGAAGAAAGTGTTCTTCGACTCCCAGGTCGATGACTTTTTTCTCAATGGATCCGCTTGCCGATTTCACGAGGTCGGCTAGGGGAGTTGTCATTAATAGGGCAATGAGCGCCGCAATGCCCACGCCGCTAAGCAGTCCCATCGGGATGGCACGCAAGTGGGCGGTTATGGGTTGAATTTTCCATCCTAACGGCCTGCGAAGGATGAGGATTGTTGCTATAATAGGCCAAGACAGGATAAAGATCTTGGCGCCTCCATAGACCGGTTGAGCTGCCTCGGAATCCTTTAACCAGACAAAGTAGAAGAGTGCCGCAATTGCCGGGATCAGCATCGCGGGAAGGAGCACGATCCAGGTTCGGCGTTGGCAGATTGGTTGCATTGATTCTAGACTAATCGCCACTTTCCATATTCAAAGAATTGAAAATGAACGCCGCTTGCATTGATCCAAGTGATGTTTGCAACGGCATAGCCCGCGTATCACTCATCTTCCCACATGCAAGGCTTAGTCAGGCGCGCTGAGCCCTGCTGGCGTTCGGTGTTATTTATGTATTTTCTCCCATCCGGCCTCCATTATGTGGAGGGCATCCTTGCAGTTGAACCATTCATTTTTCTGGGCATAGAGCAACCAGACAGAAATGACTCCTGTAAGGATTGTTGTGGTGATGATAAGTGGGTTGCTGAGCAGTTTCTCTGGCTCCAGTCGGGCTGATTCCTCTTTCATGGCATGGCGGAAGTAGGCCATGATCGCCAGAAGGATGACCGGGAATACCATGACTAGATTATTCAGGGATTCATAGACGGCCATGGCGATTCCTGTGCAGAAACAAAACAGGCAGGCATAGCCGATCATAGCCATGATCAAGCGTTGTTCGGTGTAGGTCTTGAAGCTCCTGCGATATCCACCACTGATTTCATCATCATTGATAAATCGATATTCCGAATAACGCTTTCCTGTCATCAGTAGTGCCCCGAAGAACCACCATGCAAGAATGATAGAAAGTGGTGGCAGTGAGGAAACCTCGGGGGGAATAACCGCAAACCAGCCGAGTAGCAGGCGCAGAGGATTATTGATCGATTCCGAAATGACGTCGAGAAATGCCTTATCCTTAAGGCGGATAGGGGGAATATTGTAGAGCAGAGCAAAGAGCATTAATACGCCCAGCGAAATAAAGTAGAGGCGATTATCAAATAAGAACCAGGCCAGTGCAAAGCCACTTACCAGGAGTATGGTCATTAGAATCCAGAGGATTGGGACCTTGACCTTTCCTGCAGGAATGCCCCGCATTTTTTTTGCAGGATGCAGCGCATCGAAAGGAGCATCCAGGATCTCGTTCAGGATGTAATAGGAGGAAGCTACTAAGCAGGCAGGTGCCAGTGAAAGTAATGCGTTGAGTAGAAATTCCGGCGGTAGCTCGAGGTTGTAATAGAGCACCAGAGCGACAACATGGCCGAAGATGATAAAGGTGTTCTTCAGCCAGTGGTCGATTCGACAGATCTTGATATACTCAATCAATGCGGTATTCGCCTCAAAGAGGGCGGGTTTCAAGATTGATAGCCCAAGGTGGGGCGCTGAACAAAGGCTTTATCAGGTCTTCTTTGAAGGAAATCAATTTCATTGTTGCAAGCGAATATATGAATCCTTTCGACCAGATTCGTTGAACGCCGCTCGTTGTGGTGTATTGGTTTGGAAGTTGTCCCCGTAGTTCAACGGATAGAACGAGGCTCTCCTAAAGCTTAGATGTAGGTTCGATTCCTGCCGGGGACGCCAGATTGCCTTTTATTTATGCGAATTCTTCACTTTGGCGATATCCATTTCTGGCGTTTGCAACTTGCCAGGGATTTTTATTATCCCAAAAGGCTTCTTGGTATTGTAAATCTTGCCATGCGCCGCCGGCACCACTTTCCGGCGCAACTTGCTCGCGAGGCGATGATGCAGATTGCCTCCGAGGATGCGGACTTGGTGCTCTTTTCCGGGGATATGACGACGATGTCCCTTGAAGGTGAGTTTCGGGACGCGGCCAAAGCCTTTGCTCCGTTGTATGAGAAGTGGGGTGACCGACTTGTAGCCATCCCAGGCAATCATGACCGGTATTCTCCGACAAGTGTTCGACGCAACTACTTTGAGAGCTACTTTCCACACGCCGCAATGCCGGAGGGGCGCAGGGTATTGTCCCGGCAGTTTGGTGAACATCTTTGTGTGGTTGGCTTTGATGCATCACGGCCGTTCATGATTCGGTCCAATGGCCTGCTTGATCGCGGACTCGAGCGAGAACTTGACCATGAGCTCGGAATGATTGGTGAAACTGGCAGGAAGGTTCTCCTGATGGGGCATTTTCCTTATTCCTATCCCGGTGGACTCCCGGGAAAATGGCATCACAGGCTATTACGTGATGAAGTCCTTGCTGAATTGATTGCTAGGCACCAGCCGGTGGCCTATCTGCATGGACACAAGCATGTGCGCTGGTGTCTGCGTGATACCAGAACCCCGCAGACACTTTGCCTGAATTGTGGGCCTGCCGGGATGGCGTCAGCTTTAACTGACAGTCATGCTGGATGGTTGACCTTCGAGTTAGACCAAGATGGCAGACTGACAGGGCTTACCAAAGTCAGCCTTTCATCCGGGGGTGATATTGAGCGCAAGGCTGTCCCGATTCCCTCGGAGATTTAGGGATCGATTCCCGTTAGACGTCGCATACCTCCGCCGCATGCCGGAGTGCCTTGATGGGGTCATCCCAGGTGGGCAGGAACTCCTGAGCGACATACCCCTCATATCCAGTCTCGAGAATAGCCCGCATTACCGGCGGATAGTTGATTTCCTGAGAATCATCAATTTCGCCTCGGCCGGGGCATCCTGCCGTATGGTAATGGCCGATAATGTCCTTGTATTGCCTGATACGACGAATGACATCCCCGTTCATAACCTGAACGTGGTAGACATCAAAAAGAAGTTTGAAACTGGGTGAGCCGACTTTGTTAACCAGTTCGGCGCAAAAATCAACGTCGTCACCAAAGTATCCGGGATGGCCTTTCATCGGGTGGGTGTCATCACGGGTGTTAAGGTGTTCGAGCACCAGCGTGACACCTTTTTTTTCTGCCAGAGGCATGACTTTTTTCCACGTATCGATACAAAGTGCCGCGGCCTTGTCACGCTCCATACCTTCGTATTCCATGCCGGTGAAGGTGATGACATTCTTGGTTCCAATTTGAGCTGCCAGTTCGATGCTCTTGGTTAATCCACTGACAACCGCCTCGGTGTTTTTCGGGTTGCAGGGGCCGTTCTTAAAACCGTGACCGCCGCTTACCAGTGAGATATCCAGACCAATTTCGCGCACGGTTGGGTAATCGTCAGCACTGATACCCTCAATGGCGACAATGCCGATTTCCTTGCAGTGTTCAGCAAGTGTCTTGACTGGCATAGGCTTGAAGCACCATCCCATGATGGATTGCTTGATGCGTCCGTTCTTAATCTTGAATGGAGCTTTTCCAGAAGCTGGATTTTTGATGTCTGCATGGGAGTAACTGCTAGCAGTTGCAGATAATGCAGCACCTGCAATAAGCTTACGGCGGGAAAAGACAGGAATTTTGGACATAGTCGAAATTGTGGATGTGGAGTCAGAGTTTGTAAATTGCGGAAGAATTTTGCAGAAACCTATTTATTTGATGAATAGTCCCAGTAGAAGGATAATGGCAAAGCTGACCAAGGAGATCGCTGTGGATATCAGGGTCCAGGTTTTCAATGTTTGCTTCTCGGTCATCCCCATGTAGCGGGAAATCATCCAGAAACCGGAGTCATTGACGTGTGAGAAGCCTGTTGCTCCTGCTGCGATGGCACAGGCGATGAGGGCAAGGAACGGTTGGGAAGATCCCTCAACCAGACTGGCCATGAGCCCAGCGGCCGTCAGCATAGCCACGGTGGCGGATCCCTGAGCAATGCGAACCAGAGTGGCAAAGATGTAGGCAAGAACCAATAGGGGAATACCGCTGTCCGCGAATATTTCTTTCAGCGCGTCAGCAATCCCGGTGGCTATCAAAACTCCCTTGAAGACTCCTCCGGCGCCGGTAATCAGGATAATGATGCCCGCAGGACCGAGTGCTTTAGTGGAGAGTTCAACGAGCTGGTCGCGGGTGGCGCCACGGCGGGTGCCCAAGAAAAAGATGGCCAGCAGGGTGGAGATCATCAGGGCGATTACCGGGTGCCCGAGGAAGTAAATCACCTGCTGCCCTGTGGGTAAATCATTGAGAAGACGACTGATCTCAGCTGAGCGAGCATCCTTGGTTAGACCTTTATCAATATCTGCAATTGCGATCTGTTCAACGATGGTGGCGGAGAGGATCAGGGCGAT
>CALCSP010000270.1 GCA_937893785.1 uncultured Verrucomicrobiales bacterium | reverse complement strand
TCGCTGCATCACCACTGTAACATGAAGCAATCCATATCTCTCCGGAATTCAATCCATCCCTTACAGCAGCGTCACTTCCAAACCTCATGTCTACATCATTGATGGCTCCAAGTAGAGCTTCAGCGGCAACATCAAGGTGCTGTGGGTCTGAACTGTTAATCGGTAGGTGACTTGCAATTAAGCCAATCCCCAACCCTTCAGTTCGATCCCCGAAAAGCATTGCTCGACCGGAATATTCCGGATTCCACAATGCCTTCCAGCTCTGACCAGGATCCGTGATCTTGTCTGATCGAAACGCGATCAGGGTCGTTCCCCAGAGATAAGGTACTGACAACCTGTTATCAGGGTCAAAATCCTTACCCATGTATTGCCTGTCAACGTTGCTAAGGTTAGGCAATACAGACTTATCAAGTGGTTGTAGCAAGTGTAGTTCTGCAAGCCGGTTTATTGAGAGGTCATCGGTCACAACAACGTCAAAAGCACCCGGCTCCGATGCCAGCCTTGCTTCAAGTTCATCCGGATCATCAAAAGTCACGTAATCCACCTCGATACCAGTCTCCTTGGTAAAAGCATCCAAAGCTGCAGGATCAAAATACTCAGACCAACTAAAGAGCCTTATTGTGTTTGTAACCTTGTCATTATTAGTGTGCTCTGAAACCTCAGTTTTCGTACAGCCGGTTAAACCTAAACCGATCGCGATTAACGCATAAATCCAATAATACAGTTTCATTTTTATTATGTATATAATATTTACCATATTTTAAATGATTGTAATAGCTTATCAAACATAATTTTAATATATTTAGAATTTTATTATAATTATTATAAATTAACCAAGCAATCTAGTAGCGCGATTGCGGAACTTACTTGAAGCAATGGTGGTAATTGGGGCAGATTGCGAAGAGCTTAAAGGATTGGCCGAAGGATATTTACCTAGATCCGCTAAAAGATGAACCGTTCCCAGCCCGGAATATATGCAATGCTGCGGGCATCGACCCCTGTCATCCTGCTCAATCTTACCTTCGTGGCCATGCAGGCTACGGACGCCTGGATGATTGGCAAATTAGGCAACCGACAACTAGCAGCAATTACCCCCCCATCCATGGGGATATTTGTAATCATCAGCTTCGGTTATGCCTTCCTCGGAATGGTAACCGCTCTCGTTGGCCAGCACTTCGGGGCAGGAAACCGCAGTAAGTGCGGTTATTACGGCTGGCTTGGCATCTACTCGGCTCTTGGAATCGGCCTTGTCAGCCTCTTACTATGGCCCTGCGCATCGTTATTTGAATTCTTTGCAGGTAGCGAACAAGGATCACTGGGCAATCTGCAGGGCCGATATTTTAAAGTCGGCCTTCTTTCCGTAGCACCTGTATTAATTACGAATGCAATTGCGAGCTTTTATTTCGGCATCGGCAGACCATTGCCCATCCTCCTAGCTAGCCTCCTCGGATTGCTTTTGAATGCATTCATCAGCTACGGATTAATTTTTGGCACATTCTTTTTGCCGGAATGGGGTTTTGATGGAGCTGCATGGGGCACTTTTTTTTCAGCCGCCATTGAATGTCTGGCTCTTATCCTGCTCTATACGCGAACGCCGTCCAATAGTAAAATGGGCACCCGATACCCGCCGAGTTCATTACACGGCATGTCCCAACTGTGGAAAGTCGGTCTGCCCTCCGGAATCCAGGGCGCTGTGGATGTGCTCTCATGGGGCGTCCTAATCAGCTCGTTAATAGCCTGTTACGGAGAAGAGGCACTTGCTGCGGGCACCATCCTGATGCGGTGCATGCAGTGCACGTTCCTGCCCGCTGAAGGAGTAGCAACGGTGACAGTCGCCCTTGTTGCCCAAGATATAGGGATTGGAAAGCCAGCTCAGGCACTGATCCACGCCAGAAATGCATTACGCATTAATTCCGTCTTCATGGTCACCGCTGGGTTGCTTTTCTTTATTTTTCGCCATGAACTAATAGCCATCTTTACTGATGACCCGCAAGTAACAGCCCTTGCCGCAAGTGCCATGATTTTTATCACGATCGCCCAATGGTTTGATGCAATGAACGTGACCTATCTCCATGCTCTACAGGGAGCTGGTGATACCAAGTGGAGCTCTATTGTAAATATCACCCTAAGTGCCGTTATACTCGGTGTGGGTGGATTTCTTGCCATCACTTTTTTCAAGGAACAGGGAGCGAACGTCATCTGGCTCTTGGCGTTTTTCTATATTGCCATGCAAGGCATCCTCTTTCGCCTCCGCTGGAACTCTGGACGGTGGCGCCAGATCAATCTAAACGCCACTTAAAGACGCAACTTCCTATAGCAGGCGATGCTTGTAGGAAGCACGATTAAGGTGCATGACCATACACGATAAAGCTGCTCCCCCTTTTTGGTATTCACTCAGATTAAACAAAGCCACCTCAAAACCGTTCTCCGAAGCAATATCCTCCAATTTCCTGTTCTTCTGTAGTTCAAGTCGGTAAGCGTCACTGCCTCGAGCCAACTCGTGGATATTGGATCCATTTAAAATAAGGTTTCCAAGCCGCACTGAATTGCATAAACCTGGTAAAGCCTCACTTCGAGTCACATCAATAATCTCTGTATGCCGCTCAATCTCGGCGAGCTCTTTCCTCTCAAACATCTCCGTGCAAACCACGGTTTTCTCATCTGTGAGTGGGAAAATCGTGCAGTCCAAATGATAGAGGTAAGGATCATGCTCACGCACCTTGATGATTTTCATCCCGAACTGCTCCTCAAGTTGTGTGAAAGTCTCCTTGTCAGAACGCAGTCCATAACCTCCCACATAAATATTATCGTGAAGATGCTTAAGTTCAGCCTCTCCCTCAAATTTCGTCGTAGGAACAATTGT
>CALCSP010000269.1 GCA_937893785.1 uncultured Verrucomicrobiales bacterium | reverse complement strand
TCACATATAATGGAATAGACGGAATCGGTGTCCATCTTGGCCTAAGGGCTGATCAATTCGAGAAGTCTATCAGTCGCCGTGCGATTGGGATTTTTGGCCCTGTTCCAGACATTGAGCTTGAAGAGGAGTTTTCTTTTCTTAGTCCCAGAGTTGGTTTGGATTTTGAAGTAGGTGACAATGCTTTGCTTTATGTTAATGCCGGCATATCCCACAAGCCCGGTGGTTTCAGTGCATTCGTTGATGACCCATTGCTCGCCGGCTTTGACGAAGAGAGAGCTGTAACAAAGGAGTTGGGATTAAAGAAAAAGTGGCTGGATGACACGTTCCGTACCAATATCGCTTTCTTCCATAACGATATTGACGACTATCAGGTAGAGAGATCCTTGGTCGCGACCGACTACGTGGTCTTTAATGCTGATGAAGCTAGCTCATATGGTGCTGAAATTGAGGTAAGTGCCGAGATTGTGAAGGGATTGAGACTCCAAGGAACTCTGGGGAGGACAAATACAGAGCTGACCAGTTATATTGACCCCTTAGACGGAACTGACCTTTCCGGAAACAGGGCTCCCTTTGTGCCCGAGCTAGATGCGTCACTGTCAGCAACATACAATCATGAATCTGGATTTTTCGCTCAAATTGAGTTGCTGCATCGTGGAGACATTTATTTTGATGATCGCAACTTGGCTCCTTTTTCAGATGATGATTATAACCTTCTGAATGCTGCGGTAGGTTACAGATTTGACTCTGGTTTGGAAGTTAGTCTGTTTGGTTCAAACCTTACCGACGAGGTATATTACCTGAATATGACACCTGACCTTAATGCCGGCACGGTAGGCTTGCCAAAGATCGTCGGGCTCAGGGCGCGTTGGGATTACTAGGTTGATCAAGCCGCGCGCAAATCAAACATGCGCGACGCCCTATTTAGTCAATTTGAGAATTAATGTTGTCTTACTCAAAAAAGAGTAGTCGTAACTTCAACTAATCTATTTCTTTTCTAGATCTTAGATTCACTACGTTTACGTAGAATTGTAGTGACATGTTTTATGCTGGTATTCATGGAGCTACTTAGATGAATGGTAAAGAAATGCCTGAGCTGGCGACGCGAAATGATTTCGCGCTAGTTCAGCTCAATGATCGAAGCTTTATTGCCGCCAGTGCTCCTTTTGCCAAATCTAGTGAGCCAGCCAAGGACGGCATTTCATTCTATACGAACGATTTTCTTTTGTCAGATTGCACGCCCTGGCGGATTCCCAATAACTGGGTGCGATTCAATTCTCTAGAGGAGTTGGATTTAACGTCGAGCAGTATTTCCGGGCTTCAATGGGTTGATCCTAATTACGAGGACTTCCGTAAAATATTCAAATCCATTGAGTTGGATCTCGAGCAAGGAGAATTGGTGAAGGTTGTCCCTGTAATTTCCTCAAGTGCTGAATTAACTGTTAATTCATCGATTGCGGAATCTTTAATACGTTCAGTGAAGCCAGAAGGGCAGTCAGTTTCTCTCTGCGCTTTTCAAGAGAATGGGAGTGGTTTTACGGCAATGACTCCGGAGAGGTTACTAAAAATAAATGGCATGGATCTTCGCACAATGGCGTTGGCCGGAACTTCTACGGCGTCTGAAAGTGAGACATTTTTGGAGGATTCCAAAGAGAGGTATGAGCACAATCTGGTGGTCAATGCTGTGAGGCGGACATTATCTGAATTTGGTATAGTTGAAGAAAGTGGTAGAGAGATCATGGACCTCGGTGCCATTATTCATTTTCTAACTGAGTTTCGTGTTTCTCTATCTGAGGAACCAGTGATCAATGATCTTATATGTGCCTTGCATCCGACTCCTGCTGTGGGTGTTGTGCCACGAAATGAGCGTTTTTTGGGTGAGGTTTTTGATCAGCGCCGTAAAGCCGAGATTCCAGCGAAGTTTGGTGCGCCCTTTGGAGTGAAATATGGAGATCGATTCGAGTCCTTTGTTTTGATTCGGGGGTTGTTCTGGGATCAAAATCGTGCATATCTACCAAGTGGTTGTGGAATCGTCAGAGGAAGTGTATTGGAAAAGGAATGGCTAGAACTTTCCCTTAAACGAAACTGGGTTAAGGAAGTTTTTTGTTTAGGGTAGCCAATGACAATGGATAATACGGAGTCAAGCGTGGCCTTTGACGCAGTGGTTACGTGTTTGAGCATAGGGGTTAAAGAATTCATTATTTGCTCAGGAGCTCGAAATGCCGCGATCATAGCCGCCATTACTTCCCTTAAAGGTGTTCGTGTTTATAATCACCCTGAGGAACGTTCAGCTGCTTTTTTTGCATTAGGGCGGGCAATTATCAAACAAGAGCCTGTTGCTGTTGTGACCACATCAGGAACCGCAGTAGCAGAACTGTTGCCTGCTGTCATAGAGGGACATTATCAAGCAGTGCCCCTTGTTTTGCTGACAGCTGACCGTCCAGTGCGTTTTTGGGGTAAGGGCGCTCCACAGGCTATTGTTCAGAATGAATTATTTGGGGTCTATGCAGAGAAAGTGATAGACGGTTGGAACGCTAGTAGACCCCTGCATATCAATCTCCCTTTGGAGGAACCATCACCAGCACAATTTCAGACAGGTGATTTACCGGTTCTTAACAATGATAATGTCGCAAGGGAGATACCTAGCAATAAAGAGGATACGGTTAAGTTGCAGGATTTTCTTAACAGATCCAAGAGGTGTATAGTTTTTGTAGGGAGCTTGCCTCTTAGCTGGCGTGAACCCGTTTTACAGTTCTTAGATCGGCTCGATGTTCCGGTTTGGGCCGAAGCTACCTCAGGCATCAGAGAAGAGCTTCCTCTATGTAGTTTAGATAATGATCCTGAAAGTATCCTTCGCATTGGAGGTGTTCCTAGTGCGAGATTATGGAGAGATCTGGAAGAGAAGCCCAATGTAGAGGTTTTTTCAGTTTCGCCGAATGGTTTGCCGGGGCTGGCAAGAGAATCTTGTGTTATTACTGCGCCCAATTGGCAAGAGCTGGAAGTTCCAAAAACATTTCAGAGGGGGATGGTCTGTCCGAATTCGCATGGAGAGATATTTTCCAAATACCCATTGAGCGAACATTCTTGGATTCGGCGTTTTTCGGAATGTATTCCGGAAAAAAGTCTGGTTTTTCTTGGCAATAGTCAACCTGTTAGGGAATGGGATTTCGCGGCAACTCGTTTGAACCGTGGTTTGAAATGTTTCGCAAATCGCGGTGTTAATGGAATCGATGGCTGCCTTTCCACGTTCTTGGGATTGTCTGCTGATGAAAGGGAATCATGGGCACTGGTTGGTGATCTTACGACGTTGTATGACCTTGCTGCTCCGTGGATCGTTAGTCAGTTGCCGCATTCAAATCGCAGGATCGTCGTCATCAATAACGGTGGTGGCAGAATCTTCAGAAGGCTGCCCGCTCTCACGAATTTCAGCTCATCTCAAATGCAAATGGTTGAGAATGCGCACAGTTTAAAGTTTAAGGGGTGGGCAGAAATGTGGGGCATGGCTTATAGGAAAGTGACACAATTAGAAGATCTTGAATCCTTGCCTGATGGTTTCTTGCTGATAGAATTATTTCCAGATCTTGAACAGTCAGATTGCTTCTGGCGCGCCCTGAATCAGTAATGCTTTTCATGTTACATGGTGCTGTCGGGCATTTTAGGGATTGGCATTCCTTTTCCAACCTGCTTGATGGTTATGATTCCAACGCTGTTGATTTGTATGCTAAAAGCGACGAGGGATTGGATTCGTATGCCGAAAGATTAAATTCGGCCGCAACCCTAGGCGATGCCCTGATCGGATATTCAATGGGTGGACGCTTGGCTCTTCATTCTCTAGTTCATCCAAGCAGTAAATGGTCAAGGGCAGTGATCATTTCTGCGCACCCGGGATTGGCTGAAGAGAAAGAAAAGAGTGACAGAAAGTCTTCAGACCTGAGATGGGTGGAATTACTCAAGACGGACTTTGATCTTTTTCTTCAGAAATGGGCTCAGCAGCCTGTTTTTGGTGGTCATGAGATGTCTTGCGACAAATCGCGCAAATCTTTATCTCCTGAAAACATACAGCGTTGCTTTACCTCGTGGTCTTTGGGAAGCCAACGCAATCTAGCTCCCGAACTTGAGAACCTACAAATTCCGGTGTTGTGGATCACAGGTGAGAAGGATGCAAAGTTTACTGAAATAGCGAGAAAAGTAACTGTCAGGATGCCGGATTGCCGCTTAGAAGTCATTCCAGGATCCGGGCACAGGTGTCCATGGGAGCAGCCAGAATTAACGGCTTCCCTTATCCGTAGTTTCCTTTCGGCCTGAAAGGTGTATTCATGAAGTATGACTTGGAATAAAATTTCAGATTTTGAGGATATTCGCCTTGAAAAGACTGCTGATGGTGTTGCCAAAATTACCATTAACCGGCCTGAAGTGCGTAATGCCTTTCGACCGGAGACAGTCAACGAATTGCTTGTCGCGCTGGATGTTGTGCGAGAAGACGCTGATGTGGGGGTAGTCATTCTTACCGGTGAAGGTGATAAGGCATTCTGTTCAGGGGGGGATCAAAAGGTCCGTGGTAATGCCGGATATGTAGGTGGTGACGGCGTGCCACGGCTAAACATCCTGGACGTGCAGAAAAAGATCCGTGCATTACCAAAACCGGTAATCGCGATGGTTGCTGGATATGCTATTGGGGGTGGACATGTTCTGCACGTTGTTTGCGATTTAACAATAGCCGCAGAAAATGCCAGATTTGGCCAGACCGGGCCAAAAGTCGGCTCATTTGATGGTGGGCTGGGCTCAAGTTATCTATCGCGAATTGTAGGGCAGAAGAAGGCTCGAGAAATCTGGTTTTTGTGTCGCCAGTATAGTGCGAATGAGGCACTTGAAATGGGATTGGTGAATACAGTTGTTCCTCTAGATTGCTTGGAGGATGAGACTTTAAAGTGGGCGCGTGAAATTTTGCAGCATTCACCGCTGGCGCTTCGTTGTCTCAAATCTGCATTAAATGCGGATTGTGACGGCCAGATGGGGCTTCAGGAACTTGCAGGCAACGCCACACTTCTTTACTACATGTCAGAAGAGGCGCAGGAAGGTAAAAATGCCTTCAATGAAAAACGCCCCCCTGATTTTTCAAAATTTCCCAAATTGCCGTGAACGAAGTGGGTTCTAATCCCCCGTCTTTTTTATCCGCGCTGTTTCTTGCAAGCAGGCCCAAGACTCTGATGGCCTGTGTCGTCCCTATTTGGCTAGGGGGAGTTCTGGCGTATTACCTAACAGGAAGTTTTAATTTATACCTGTTTGTTTTTACTCTTTTACCAGCACTCGCAATTCAGATCGCCACAAACTTCTTCAATGATGCCATTGATTACAAGAAAGGAGCTGATACTAAGCGTCGCTTAGGGCCGAAAAGAATGGCTGGTACAGGTGCTCTTGCTCCTGAGTCGTTGCTTGTAGCGGGAATTGCATTCCTGATGGTCGCTTTGACTTTGTCACTCGTTATTGTCGTAGAGCGAGGAGTCATCCTTGTTGTTATTGGAATTCCTTCCTTGTTTTTTACTTATGGATACACAGGTGGTCCATTTCCGCTGGCTTATCGAGGGATGGGAGAGCTTTTTGTTTTTATTTTCTTCGGCTTGATTGCTGTTTCGGGAACGGTTTTTGTTCAGACCGGTATCTGGTCTAATGAATCTTTTCTGTTGGGGGGACAAGTTGGGATGCTTGCCACGGTGTTGATTGCGATTAACAACGCTAGAGATATCGATGAGGATAAATGTGCGGAAAAACGCACTCTGGCCGTTAGGTTTGGAATAAACTTTGCAAAGTTTGAAATCATCTTTTTATGCCTAGCTCCTTTTTTAATGGGGGCGCTTTGGTGGTTTGTCTTTAGTAATGCGAAGCTTGCGCTCATTCCATTGCCTGGAATGCTATTGGCTTTGGTTTTGTGTTGTTACGTTTATCAGACGGCACCTGGCAAGCGGTATAACACTTTTCTTGGATTAGCGATCGTTACGCTCCTTTTATTTGCGGTCCTTTTTACTTTGGCAGCCTTCACCCAATGAAAGCGCCGATGCGATTTGCAAAGTATAACCTTAATTTTCCTAACCTATGTAATGGGCAGGCTGCTGTAGCCAATAGGACTGGGGTTATCGTTGAATACGAAGGGGGATATGGTTGTATTCAGTCTTGGCCGGAACTGGGAGACGATCCACTTGAGAGTCACCTTGAGGCCTTACAGCAAGGCAAGCCAACAGAAATGGGGCTGGCTTGCCTTA
>CALCSP010000268.1 GCA_937893785.1 uncultured Verrucomicrobiales bacterium | reverse complement strand
GTGGAATGGGAATTGTCTTTCCCTCGGGAGCGAATACTCGTTGTTTACTCTGCTCCAGTCAAAAACCCGCGAGGTAAGCAGATTGCAAGGTTATGGAGTTTTCATGATGTGACCGAGCAGCGTCATCTCCAAAAAGGGCTTGAACAGGCTCAAAAAATGGAGGCCGTTGGTCGACTTGCCGGTGGCGTGGCCCATGATTTCAATAATCTTTTGACTGGAATAATCGGGAACTTAAGCCTCGTGGAAATAAACAAGGGGCAACGAAAAGAAGAGGACCGTGCACAGTTAATTGCATCAGCTAAAAGGGCAGGGCAGCGTGCGGCAGAACTCGTCAAGCAGCTTCTGGGGTTCTCAAGACAATCTCACTTGGATCTGGGTCATTGTAATGCCAATGAAGTGATTCAGGATGTTTATTCGCTGCTCTCTAATACGATCAATCCACGGGTGAAAATCGAACTGGATTGTGACGATGCATTATGGGGCATAGAAGCTGATGGTACGCAGGTGGAGCAGGTCATCATGAATATGTGCGTCAATGCCATTGATGCCATGGGTGTAGAGGGAGGATTTTTGAGGTTGTCGTCAAAAAACATGCGAACCTCGCGGCATAGTCTTGGTGATGAGAATGATTCACCTGGTGATTATGTAGCTATTAGTGTTGAGGATAATGGGGCAGGAATGTCGCCTGAAGTTCTCAACAAGATATTTGAACCGTTCTTCACAACAAAGGAACAGGGGAAGGGGACAGGACTGGGGTTGGCTACTTCTTATGGTATTGTGAAGCAGCATGGCGGATGGATCAGTTGTGATTCAGAGGTCGGTAGCGGAACGAAATTTAGGATTTTCCTACCTCGAAAAGACATTGAGAAGAGTGACCCGGTAATGAAGCCTAATAAAGTCAGTTCTGTGGGGCAAGGTAATGAGACATTATTGCTTGTTGATGATGAGGCTGCTGTGCGTGGGGTGGCTGAAGGTGTTCTCAAGCATCATGGGTATAAGATTGTGTGTGCCGAGGATGGGTTAGATGCTCTCGATGTGTATGAAAAACACAAGGATTCTATTAGCTTGGTTTTACTGGACTTGACAATGCCTAGGCTCTCCGGCCAGGAGACCTTGGTTGAGTTGCGGAAAAGGTACGGCCATGTACCTATTATTGTCTGTAGCGGTTACCTTGTTGATCTCCACGGGTTCGAGGAAGAGACCGGGTTTCGTCCGGAAGCAGCGATCCAAAAACCCTATAATATCAAGGATCTTGCAGGAAAAGTCAGAGAAGTATTGGATAATACATCCAGCGGAGTGCTTCATTCCGGAAATTAGCAGATTGTTCAATTATCTTCATTCAATCACGGCCTTTACCTGCGTGAAGTCTGGTCGTATCCTTGAAGCCAAATGAAAAAGTATTCTTTGAATGTGCTGGCTTGTACTTTGCTTGCCGGAATTATCTCAGGTCTTTGCTGCGGTTATCTGTTTTGGTCTGGAGCAGGTCCGGATGTAGCCAATGTGCCCTCTAGCCGGGGCGCAGAAATTACCGCCCTGAGCGGGAAGGGTGTGATTTCAACAGGGGATAGTGCCAACGAGACGCGAAAGTCCGACCAACCTCCGGCAACACCGAATCGACAGAATCTTGCTCAGCGTGCTCTAGAGTTGATGAAGGTGGGCAGTGTTGAGGAGGCTTTGAAAGAGATTCTTAATGCTCCCGGACAAATGGAGCGGATGGAAGCTTTACTCAGCCTAGTGAAGGGAATGGATGACGAGGGGGTTGAAATTGCATTGGCAGAGGTTCGGGGTATGGGGCGAGGAATGGACCAGTTCATGTCCTTTAATCTACTGATGGCCAGATATGCAGAAATTGATCCGGAAAAAGCACTGAAGTTTGCTTCAGGTTCCTCCGGGTTTGAAAGGATGATGGGAACAACATCCATATTGAGATCTTGGGCATCAAAGAACCCGATGGCAGCAGGTGAATATCTTGTAAAGACTGTTTTGGATTCCGGCGTTGATGATTGGCAAATGCGACGCAGTGCTGCAAGTGTTGCGTCGGAATGGGTGCGACAGGATCCCGATGGAGCCCTTAAATGGGCTAAGGCCCTCCCGGATGAAGTCAAGGGGGATGCTCTTAATAACGTGGTTCAGCATTTTACTTCCGAGAACCCACTGAAAGCGGCAGATATTGCAATGAGCCTTGAGGGAGAGTCGCAAGAGAGGGCTTTGCGATCCATTGCAGATCAGTGGTCCAGAACGAACCCTCAGGAAGCTCTTAATTGGGCGGTAACACTGGAAGGGGAAACCAAAAGTGAAGCGATGGAAGAAGCTCTGGAAAATTGGGCAAGTCAGGATCCAGATGCGGCTGTTGCATTCATGGGAGACCTTAGTAGTAGCGAGCAGGAGAGGTTTGTTCCAGAAGTAGCCGAGCGATGGGCCAGGAGGGATGCCGATTCAGCACAAGCTGCTGCGCAGTGGGTTTCTGATTTTCCGGAAAGTGAAGGAAAAGTGCGGGCTACCGGAGAAGTTGTGGAGGCGTGGATGCGAAGTGACCCAACAGCAGCGTCAACTTGGCTCGGGGACCAACCTGCAGGAGAATCAAAAGACCGGGGTATCACCGCATTACTCAATGACCGTCAGTTGCGTGATGATCCCGCCACTGCCGTTGTTTGGGCAGAACAGATTTCCGATGAGGGCGAACGCAGTGAGCAGATTCAACGCTCAGCTCGGCGATGGCTATCTTCAGATAGGGGAGCAGCCGTTGATTATATTGAGTCGAGCCAGTCTTTGAATACAGAACAGAAGACCGAACTGATCAATCTGACCCCAGAACAGTTGGCTCCTCGTGAGGAACGTCGATTCCGTGGAAGGCCTTTCTAGCTATGGTAACCGGGTGCACAAATCTTAGCTTTATGGGTTAAGCAAAGTTGTGCATTATACTTGCATCCAATAATTGTAATGATAGAGAAGTCTTCCGATGGGGAAGAAGAATAATTACACCAAATCAGAATTGGCTGAAGTGAGGGGATCCATTGTTCATGGGCGTGGAATGTTTGCCACGCAAAACATCCCCGAGTCGACCGAGATTATTGAATATCTCGGTGAGCGTATTGATAAGGAAGAGTCCAACCGTCGGGGGCATGCATTGTTTGATGAATCAAAGGAGACGGGAGGTGCTCAGGTATATCTCTTTACTCTTGATGATGAATGGGATCTTGATGGGAATTTTGAATGGAATACGGCACGACTAGTTAATCATTCCTGTGAGCCTAATTGTGAGGCTCAGATTGATGAGGAACTCAAGATTTGGCTGGTTGCTCTTCGGGATATCCGCCAAGGCGAAGAACTTTCTTTTAATTACGGCTTTGACCTGGAGGATTACGCGAAGCATCCGTGTAGGTGTGGCAGTGAAAATTGTGTGGGGTATATTGTAGCTGAGGAGTATTGGCCAAAGTTGAAAAAAAAACTTAAGAAGAAGAAGGCCAAGGCTAAAAGAAAGGCGGAAAAAAAGGCGGAAAAAAAGGCGGAAAAAGAGAGGAAAAGAGTGAGTGCCTTGAAGGCTGATGGGTAACCAGCAACCTTAGTAAGCTGCTTCGAATGATCAGGGGATTTTCAGGGTGCGCCCTTTGATAATTAGATCAGATTTCAAATTGTTAGCACGTTTAATGGCGCTAACGCTTGTTCCATACTTAAGGGCCAATCCAAAAAGGGTATCCCCGCTCGCAATCCTGTGTTTTCTGTAGCCGACTTTGTTGGATTCGGATCCGTGGTTGAAGGTTGAGCTGATGCCCTTGTAGGTTTTGCGGCCATGAAGTTTTTCCCCTGCCAACGCCCATGCCGCTATGTAATTGCCATCCTTGTCAAAAGGGTATTCATGTCGTGCAAGTGAGTGGGGAGGGGTAGCTCTAGTCCCATTAGGAAGTTGAGCGTCCAGTGCAGCCCAACCAAAGCTGCTGGCATTTATTTTGGTGGTTTGGCTTGTGCCGCATCCTACCACGGCAGGTAGTATAAATGCGAGGATTAGGTGCTTGATCACAACTCCACCTTAGACTGTTTTTAGGAGTAAGGCAGTATTATTTGTTGGCTTGAGCGGTGGTGGGTAGCGCTTGCAAATAACGCTTTTGCAACTCAGCAATCTCTTTTTCCAGTTGGCCGATTTTCTCTGAGCAGGTTGCATGGGTCTTTGTTGCTTCCTTCACTTTTGCAAGGGATTCACTCTGTGCCGTTTGTCGCGATAGAAGGTCCTTTTGTGCATCAGCAATCTCTGCACGAACCTTATTGAGCTTAGCTTGTGCATTTGCCACACTATTCTGGATTACATTCTTTATTTGGCTGATTTGACTTTCCGCAGAGGCAACCGTCTTAAGGGTCGTGTCAATAGCACCCTCAATTTGAGGCTTCATGGAAGGTGGAGCATCCTTCATTGTTTGCTGGATCCCGTTCATTGCCTGCCGGTGTTGCGCGGCAATGGTTTCATGCAGTTTGATTTCCCATTCAAGTGTAGGAATGCGGGTTTTGGCTAAGTTGAGCATTTCCAGTGAAGTCTTTTCAGCCGCTTGTGCGTTAGCGATGATTTTCTCCGTTTCGATAGCAGCATTCACAGAAATGCGGTGAGCTTTTTCAGCTTCTTCACGGATGGTTGTGAGTTCTTCGAGTTCCGATTCAAGAGCTGACCGGATTGCCAGTTTGCTGTGCCGCTGCTCATTAATAACGGCAGCTTTCCAAAATTTTTCATTGTCACGTGCCATTACCAATTTCTGCTCTACTTCATCAACTTGTGACTGGCTTTCTGTCATTTCCTTGGTCTTTGCCGCATGAAGTTGCTCTGCGGGCTTTAAGGCGTCGGATGCGGATTTTAATGCCGCTGTGGCGGATGCAAGGGATTGCTGCTGAGCGGCCGAGTTTTTTTGTGATAAGTGGATTTCGGATTGGATTGCTGCAATGGCCTCACCTTGCTTTTTGACAATGGCACGAGCTTTTTGCAGCTCTTC
>CALCSP010000267.1 GCA_937893785.1 uncultured Verrucomicrobiales bacterium | reverse complement strand
TAGATTGGCTGAAAGCGCTGGATTCACATATTGCTGGTTCTACGATAGCCACATCCTTTGGAGAGAAAGCTTTGCTCAAATGGCTATGTGTATGGAACATACAAAAAAAATGCGGTTTGGACCGTGTGTAACCAATCCTAACACTAGAGACTGGTCTTTGGCGGCATCAATGTTTGGCTCACTTGCCCTACAATCCAATGGACGATTTGATATTGGTGTTGGAAGAGGCGATAGCGCTGTTCGCGTAATGGGAAAGAAACCTGCTAACCTAGCACGAATGGAGGAATTTATTTTAAAAGTTAAGGCAATGGTTAAGGGAGATGAAGTCCAGTATGGTGATGTTCCTAACCCAATTCAATTCCCATGGGCAGAAGGATATGATTTGCCAGTCTGGGTAGCTGCATATGGTCCAAAGGCTCTAACATCTGCAGGAAAAGTTGGAGATGGTTTGGTGCTTCAAATTGCTTCTCCAACCGTTTGCAAGTGGCTCAGAGATCAGGCAGTAAAAGCAGGAGAAGAACACGGACGTGATATGTCAGGCTACAAGGTAATGGTTGCCGCACCTGCTTACTTTGGAGACAGAGCGGAGAGTATTGAGAAAGTAAAGTGGTTCCCCGCAATGGTTGGAAATCACGTAGCTGATATCGTTGAAAAGTATGGTGAGGATAATAAAGACATTCCCAACAGTCTTACAGACTACATTAAAGATCGCCGAGGCTATGATTACTCTAAGCATGGCCAGAGCGACAATCCTTATTTGGAGTTTATTACAGATGAAATGGGGCAGGGGGCCGCAATCATTGATAACCTTGCAAACTGCTGCCAGCATATCCAGAACCTTTCGGACAAAACCGGCAAAGATCTGCACTTGGGCCTTGAGCCTGAACCTCTTGGCTGGTTTGAAACAAGTGAGGAGACAGTTGCCTTTTTTGATAGGTTCAGGCAGTGCCATGGGGATCGCTTTGACCATGTCTTGGGAGTAAATTATGATACTTGCCACCTTGCCGTTGAATACGAAACGCCAAGCGATGCCATCGGGAACCTGTTGGATGCCGGAATACGCCTTAGCAAGTTGCACTTGAGCTCGGCTTTAAAACTTGTTCCTGACGCTGAGAGTTTGAGAGCTCTTGGGCAGTTTCAAGAGGATGTGTATCTTCATCAGGTAGTTGCAAGGCATGAAGATGGCAGTTTAACTCGTTTCCGTGACCTTCCCGATGCACTTGGTGCAAGTGTGGCACAAAAAGCAGCCGTTGCGGATGAGTGGCGGGTTCATTTCCATATCCCCCTATACAGTGAACCAGCGGGTGGGCTTTCTGATACAAGGGATCATATCGAAGGAGTGCTAGATATGATAAAAGATGATCCTGAGATATGCAGTCACCTTGAAATGGAAACTTACACTTGGGAAGTTCTGCCTGAGGAGTTGCAGTGCGGCAATGTTGTAGAGCAACTGGGACATGAATATGAATGGGTAATCAAGCAACTTTCAGAGCGCGGCTTGGTATCAACATGATTGCCGGGATTAATATTGTTTTAAAGCTTTCTAGGGTTTCCAATCTTCCAACGGTATGGTCTAACTGTATAGCCGGGTGGTTGTTGGCTGGAGGTATAGCTGACATGCCGGAGGTTTCATGTTTGAAAGAGGTTTTGCAGCTCTTTCTTCTCCTAATAGGAGCATCACTGGCTTATTCGGCTGGGATGATTATGAATGATGCTGTCGATTTCAAAGTAGATGGTGTAGAACGGCCAGGCCGTCCGTTGCCGGCCGGCGAAATAAGTTTGAGTGTTGCATGGGCGTTAGCTATTGCTGGCCTAGGAGGTGGGTTAATCTTGATGATTCTTGCCGGGGCTTCTCCGGGCTGTGTTCTCTTGCTGGGATTGATGATCGTGGGATATAATGTCCTGCATAAACGATGGGAGGGCAGTGTGTTTCTCATGGGGGCGTGCCGGCTATTGCTTTATTTGGTGGCTGCCTCTGTTCCAGAAAATGGGGGTTGGTTCAAGGAATTGGTATGCGTTTGGGCGCTTGCTTTGGGTGTTTATACTGTAGGCATTACTCTTGCTGCACGGGGAGAGGTAAAGGATCAGGGGGCAGGGATTGTCGGGCTGAGCATGCTTTGTGTGCCTCTGATTGCGGCAGTTTGGGCCTATTTTCTGAGGTCGGAATCCCATTTGATGCTCTTAATTTCCCTGATTATCTGGGCATGCTGGACGGCTTATAGTATCTTACTGATGAAGGGTGATGAGGAAGGTCGCGTGTCCAGGGCGGTAGCCCTTCTCATAGCGGGGATGCTG
>CALCSP010000266.1 GCA_937893785.1 uncultured Verrucomicrobiales bacterium | reverse complement strand
GAGGCCCGTTTCCTTGAGATTACGGGAGGAACCTTTGATGGGGCTTCCAGTACATAGCATGGATATACCGTGTTTTCGGGCTTAGCCATGGTGCGACTTGGAAGAATCGCTAACGTGGCGTTTGCGTCCGGGCCCAACTTGCGTTCCTTTTCCACTCTGCGCCTACACTGGGCTCCAAGATGACTTCCAAAGATATCCGCCAGTCGTTCCTCGATTTCTTCAAGGAGAAACAACACACCATTGTTTCCTCCTCTTCATTGATGCCCGAGTCCCCGGGACTTTTGTTTACCAATGCTGGAATGAACCAGTTTGTCCCTTTCTTTTTGGGTACTCAAAAATCTCCGTATGAGCCGCCCCGGGCTGCCGATACTCAGAAGT
Source organism: uncultured Verrucomicrobiales bacterium (assembly GCA_937893785.1). Lineage (GTDB taxonomy): Bacteria > Verrucomicrobiota > Verrucomicrobiia > Verrucomicrobiales > DEV007 > CACIUL01. The sequence goes on along the minus strand of CALCSP010000266.1, from coordinate 2,927 downwards.
GTATTCGAGCTGGGGGTAAGCATAATGACTTGGAAGATGTCGGCTTTGATACTTATCACCAGACTCTCTTTGAGATGCTCGGTAACTGGTCATTCGGTGACTACTTCAAGAAAGAGGCTATTGAGTGGGCTTGGGAGCTGCTGGTGGAACGTTGGGGATTCCCGCCGCAGCGGCTTTATGCGACAGTTTACCGTCCCGCGGATGGGGATCCCGCTGAGTTCGATCAGGAGGCATATGATCACTGGGCAGCGGTATTTGAGAAGGCTGGGCTCGATCCTGCCGTTCATATTGTTGACGGCAACAAGAAAGACAACTTCTGGATGATGGGGGACACCGGCCCTTGTGGTCCCTGTTCTGAGGTGCATGTGGATTTGACGCCTGATGGGGATACGAAGGGTAGCCTGGTCAATGCCGATGACCCCCGTTGCATCGAGCTGTGGAACCTTGTTTTTATACAGTATAACGCCGAGAAAGATGGTAGTTTCCGCGCTCTGCCTTCTTGTCACGTGGATACTGGTATGGGCTTCGAAAGGGCTTGCTCGATGATTCAGGGAACTCGGGGTTTCACAGATTTTTCTAAACCGATTTCCAACTATGAGACGGATGTTTTTCGGCCAATTTTTGATGCGCTTGAGCAGGCCAGCGGCAAAACTTATGGATGCACACTGCCCGTGCAGCGCGAGGGGTTAACCGAAGAGGAGCAGGTTGACATTGCCTTCCGGGTCATTGCCGACCACCTGCGCACCTTAAGCTTTGCCATTGCTGATGGCATCAAGCCAGGTAACGGCGGTCGCAACTATGTGTTGCGACGTATCCTGCGCCGGGCGGTGAAATTTGGGCGTACGCTCGGGCTTGGCAAAGGCCAGCCTTTCTTAAGCGGCCTTATACCGACATTGGTTGCCGAATTTGGCGCTATTTTTCCTGAATTAATTGAGCGTGAGGCTGGCATTGTTGAGACGCTTGACAGTGAGGAGGCATTGTTCAACCAGACTCTGGATCGAGGTCTTAAACTCTTTGAGAGTGAGCTGTCCAACACGAAGGAAGGGGTTTTCCCTGGAGATACTGCTTTTGATCTCGAGGCTACCTATGGGTTCCCAGTGGACTTGACGCAACTGATGGCCGTAGAGCATGGACTCAAGGTGGATATGGATTGCTATGCCAAGCGGTTGCGTGAACATCAGGAGATCAGCAGAGCGGGTGCTCAAGGGGAAGTGATTGCCGCACTGGATTACAAGACAGATGTCGAGACTGAATTTACCGGATTTGATGAGGATGAGTCCACAGCCAGGGTCATGGAGATGCTGGAGCGGGACGGTAGTCATTATGCCATCGTGGATCGCTGTCCACTTTATGCAGAGAAAGGCGGACAGGTTTGTGATACCGGTGTGTTGGTTGCGGGTACGGAGGAAATTGTTATTAACGCCGTCAGTCAGGTGGGTGCCGCATTCTGCCTTTCTCTAGAAAGTGCTCTTGAGGCATGGCAGGGCCAGCCTCTGGAAGTGATATTAAAAGTGGATGCTTCGAGGCGCAGGATGATCGAGACACACCATACGGCAACGCACTTGATGCACTGGGCGCTGCACGAGGCGGTTGGACCGGAGGTGGCCCAACAGGGTTCACTGGTAGCTGCTGACCGTTTGCGTTTTGACTTTAATAGTGATGCTCTTGGTATTGAGCAAATCTCTGCGGTAGAGGACTTGGTTAATGCAAAAATTGCCGATGATGACGTGGTTACATGGCGGGAACTGCCGCATGAGGAAGTCAGGGACCGGCCTGATGTCATGCAGTTCTTTGGTGATAAATATGGTGAACTGGTACGTCTTGTCCAGATTGGTGGTCAGTCCGGTGCATTGAATGGTTATTCCATGGAGTTGTGTGGTGGAACGCACCTGCGTAACACCGGCGCGATTGGTCGATTTAAGATCAAGAGTGAAGGAGCAATTTCTGCAGGCGTCAGGAGAATTGAGGCGGTCTGTGCGTCCGCGGCTGATACTTATATTGAGGATCGTATTGTGGTTCTAAGCAATGAGGCGGATGCATTTTTAGCGAAGCTTGAAAAGGTTAACTCGGCTCTTGAGAACGATGCTTTGGAATCCCCCGTGTTTGATGGAGACAAGAAGGAAATCGAACCGTGGTTTGCATGGCGCAATGCCCTCAAGGAAGCGGCTGCCGCGGCAGAAAAATCACTGAAGAAAAAACAGGCTTCCGGTGCTGCAGCCCAGGCTGATGCGCAATTGATTGATCTGATTGCATCTGCTTCAGGTGATGTGCCGTTGATTGTGGAGTCCTTTGATGGCTCTGCCGCTCTGCTGCAGGAATTAATCAACGGGTTGAAGAAGAGGCAGTTTTCCGGGATTGGAGTCATGGTGGTCAATGATGGCGAGAAGGTTCATGTTGGTATTTCGGTTGCCGCCGGATTGACGGATCGCTTTCAGGCTGGCCAACTAATGGGTGAATTGGCCCCACTGGTTAATGGCCGGGGTGGGGGCAAAGCGGAGATGGCCCGCGGTGCGGGAAGTAACCCCTCCGGGGTTGAGGCTTTGCTGTCTCGTGCTCGTGAGTTGATTGTTTAGCCAGGAATCTTTTCTAGGCTTAAATTACTATGGAGGATTTGCATTTTAATGTCGATCCATCAGCGGGAAAGGGGGCGGTTGTGGTTGACAGCCCAGTGGGTAGGTTTGTGATTTTGGCTTCACTCGCCGGCATTACCGGCGTTTGTTTCGAGCCAATCCGAATTGATCATTCTCATGGTGATCATAGTGCGGCAAAGAATCATCTGGATGCTGCCGTCTTGCAGTTTGATGAATATTTTGCCGGCAAAAGGATCAAATTTCAGCTGGCTCTGGACATTCACGGAACCAAATTTCAGCAAGCTGTATGGGAAGCGACGCAAGGAGTGGCCTTTGCTGAGACGGTTACATATGGCG
>CALCSP010000265.1 GCA_937893785.1 uncultured Verrucomicrobiales bacterium | reverse complement strand
GTGTGGTCCCTGCAAAGCACTGAGCCCTTTGCTAGATGAAATTGCGGAGGAAAAAGGCGATTCGGCAAAGATTGCCAAAGTGAACGTAGACGGTAATCAGGAACTGGCTGCCGAATTTGGCGTAAGATCGATTCCCCTGTTGTTGTTTTTCAAAGGTGGTGAACGCGTAGATGAAATGGTTGGTGTTGCCAGCAAGGACGCCATTATCGCCAAACTTGATGCCTTAGCGTAGTCTCAATTTTGCGCCCTGAGTGCGCACCGCTGTCTTAACAAGACTTGTATCATGAGCATTCCATCGCAGCGCACACTGGCTACCAGTGCCTCACTTGAGGGCACCTCACTGCACACCGGCACAAAAGTGACTCTTACTATGAGTCCGGCTCCACCAAACAGCGGTATACTCTTCAGACGAATAGACTTAGACGATAAGCCCTTTATCCCCGCCGTTGTTGATAATGTGCAACAGGTGGAGCGCTCAACAACGATTGCTGTCGGCTCTGTAAAAGTTCATACCGTAGAACACGTCATTAGTGCGCTTACCGGTATGGGAGTTGATAATGCCATCATCGAGATGAACGCCAATGAGCCCCCTATTGGTGACGGCTCTGCTTTACCCTACGTCGAATGTATCAAGGAGGCCGGTATTAAAGAACAAGACGAACTTTGCAGTGTATTTGAGGTGCGCGACCCAATACATATCGAGGTTGGTGATGGTTCCCTGCTGACAATCGTTCCGGACAAAACCTTTCGCGTTTCCTGTACTCAGGTCGGACCCGAAGGAAAAATGACTCAATATTTTTCCACGGAAATTAATCCTGAAACTTATGAAAGAGAAATTGCTCCGGCTCGCACTTTTGTTTTTTATGAAGATGTTGAACCGTTGCTGGAAAAAGGACTGATCAAGGGGGGGTCGCTGGAGAATGCTGTTGTTGTCCGAGACAACTCCATTCTTAGCAAGGAGCCATTGCGCTTCGAGAATGAATTTGCGCGTCATAAAATCCTCGACGTGGTCGGCGACCTCATGCTGGCTGGCAAGCGCATTATGGGTCACGTGATTTGCGTCAAGCCTGGACACGGACCTAACACTCAGCTGGCACGCCAGCTTAAAAAGGCGTTTGGTGAAATCATATCCATGACTCCGCCGGTAAACATTCCAACCGGCGAAGGCGCACTGGACATCAATGAGGTCATGCAGATTCTCCCTCATCGTTATCCATTTCTACTGCTGGACCGCATCATTAAGTTTGAAGGCGACAATAAGTGCACGGGTATTAAGTCTGTAACGATTAACGAGCCGTTTTTCCAAGGTCATTTCCCTGGGCACCCAGTAATGCCGGGCGTGCTGCAACTCGAAGCGATGGCCCAGTTATCCAGCATCATGCTGCTTCGCAAACCCGAGAATCAGGGTAAAGTCGGTTACTTTATGAGCGCGGATAAAGTGAAATTCCGCAAACCCGTTTTGCCCGGGGACACGATTTTTCTTGAAGGAGAAGCACTTAAGATTAAGAGCAGTGTGGGTCATGCAAAGTGTCGCTGTATTGTCAATGACCAGGTGGTTTCGGAAGCCGAACTCAAGTTCAGCCTGCTTTCCCGCTGACCGATGGCTTTAGTTTCAAACCGCTTTATCGTTTGCTTGCGGCATCGAAACTAATGGTTAAGTCTTTAGTGCCGTGGCTTCATCCGAAATTCATCCTTCCGCCATCATAGACTCCGGAGCTTGTCTTGGTGACGATGTTATCATTGGTCCATATTGCGTTATCGGTAAAGGTGTTGAGCTTGGCGATGGTTGCGTGCTGCATAGTCATGTGGTTCTTGATGGTCCCTCCATTATTGGCAAACAAAATGAATTTTATCCACACTGTGTTATTGGGGGGCGTAGCCAAGACCTGAAGTATGAGGGTGAGCCCACTTACTTGAGAGTTGGTGAGGGAAATACTTTCCGGGAGTTTGTCACCGTTAACCGCGGTACTTCACCCGGTGAGGTAACCACTATTGGAAACAATGGTCATTTTCTTGCCTATGCTCATGTGGCCCATGATTGTGTTGTGGGCAACGGGGTTATTTTCTCTAATAACGGCACGCTGGCGGGACATGTAAGCGTTGATGATAATGCTATCATGGGAGGGTTGTCCGCCGTTCACCAGTTTTGTCGCATTGGTCGCCACGCTATTACCGGAGGTTGTTCGAAGATTGTTCAAGATGTTCCCCCTTTCATGATTGCAGACGGAAATCCGGCACAGGTTCGTGGCATAAACTCTGTTGGATTACAACGACATGGATTTGATAAGGATCAAATTCGAGATCTTAAGCAGTCCTATAGATTAATTTATAGGAGTAACCTCACTGTGAAGGATGCTGTTGAAAAATTAAAAGAACAATTTGCTGATAAAGAAGAAGATTATCCTGTGCAAGAGCTCATTTCTTTTATTGAGGCGAGCGAACGAGGAATTATTCGCTAAGCGGTTTCGTATCCTATGAATTTTCTCCGTAATCCCTTAGGAAGGCTCCGGTTATTGGGAATAATCGAAGGGATTTCTTTCTTGTTGTTGCTCTTTATTGCGATGCCTTTGAAATATTTTTTCGGGTTTCCTTTAGCAGTGACTGTCGTTGGTCTTCTGCACGGTGTGTTGTTCATTTTGTTTTGCTTCGCTTTGCTCAACGTGAAGGTTGTTCGACGGTGGAGTATAGCCAAAGCTACAGTGCCGCTACTTGCTGCCATTCTTCCCGGGGGGCCTTTTTTTATCGATAGACGGCTTAAGGCTGAGATTCAGGATTCACGGTGATCATCTGGAGATCCGGCAATTTCTTTGAGCTTTTGCAGAGTTGACTCATATTGCCGATCGTCAATTACTGGTGTGCTCGATTCTTTTAACCTTGGTTCAAACCCTTCCAGTTTAAGCCAGGATCGACACCCTCCGTGTTTTTTTTGGTATTGGATATTCCACGGTTGTTTAAGCTTATACGTTCGCAGCAGCGCCATTTTTATACCTGGTTGACTGTCTGCTAATTCTGACCACTCAAAGCGATCCCTGACAGTTTTGATTGTCCATATGTGATAGGGATCTAGTTTTTTTATGGTTTCCCAGCAGGTAAGGTTCCAAACACACTTTAATTGTGCCCAGCACCTTATTGTAATTCTGTCACCTGGCTGATGTTCCGTATCTTGTTTGTTACAACGAGGAGGTGATGGGTGTCCCTTCAAGTGCTTGACCTGTTCATGAAAAAGGGTGGGGAAAAAAACAAATTGTTCGTGTTCAAAGGAAAATCCGGTGCGTCCCTCGTGAATACCACCCTTTCTTAGAATTATACTTTGCTCACCGTTTTCAAGAGCGTCGCATACCATGGTCCATTCCTTGAATCCTATTATCGGTTCCACGTGATGATATTATCTTTCATTGTAAATGATGCAAGGCATTGACTACAGGTCTTAGGCTTGTTAAGTTCTTCATCCTCTCGCGAGCGGACGCATTATATTAGTATTACTGATTCGTCCTCCCGCGCGAGGATCATATTCTTATTTATCGAGAGATGGTGACCGTAGCTCAGTTGGTAGAGCCCCGGTTTGTGGTACCGGTTGTCGCGGGTTCGAGCCCCGTCGGTCACCCCACTCGGTAAGTTATTGAAAACCAAGATCTTTTAATGAAAATGATTTTGTGCTTGTGGGTATATCTGCCCCGTAATCGTGCGGCGTATGGAGTCTTTGGAAAAAATCATAAAATATAAGTTTCGCAATCCTCTATTGCTTGCAGAGGCTTTGACCCACCCAAGTCTTGCCTATGAAACCCATCGTCCTCATTTCGATAATCAGAGACTAGAGTTTCTAGGTGACGCTGTCCTCCAACTTGTATTAACTGCTGAGCTTTATAAGTTATTCCCCGATTTTTCTGAAGGAGCTATGACAAAAATGCGCTCTCGGCTTGTTTCCCGAGATGCTCTTCAGGAATATTCGAGATATATAGATTTAGGCAAATATCTGCTTGTCGGTAAAGGTGAGGATGCTTCTGGTGGGCGCGAAAGGGCCAGCACCTTGGCTGATGCATTTGAATCACTGGTTGGTGCTATTTATCTTGATTCAGGTTTTGATGAAGCTGTGAACTTCGTGATGCTGTGTGCTGCTACTAAGATTGAAGAACTCTCTACCGGACCGATCGAGCAAAATCCCAAAGGGGAGCTTCAGGAAATTCTGCAACGCCTTGCGCATTACCCCCCAGCTTATTTTGTAATTGACTCTTCCGGTCCTGATCATGAGCGCGTTTTTGTCTCTGAAGTAAAATGGGGAGAGGTGACCCTTGGACAGGGGTCTGGATCAAGTAAGAAAGAAGCTGAAGTTAGTGCCGCAAGAGTAGCCCTTGGGCAAAAACTTTGGGAAAAACACCATGAATAGTTATTTTTCCTTTTGTCTGATCTAGTGTTGGCAAGGTGTGAATATCTGTGTGCATTATTCTTTTGGAATTTTTGTTCACATTGGAGTCCTTTTACTTACTGCTTATTCACAGATTGTCCCCTTCTTCCCGGGAGCTCGGAACACCTTTAAAATAGCTGTGGAACAATCCGTTTTGCTACTTATTCGCGGTTATATTAAGAAGAAGGATACTCGTCCAATTTTCTATATATTATATAGAGACGTTCATAACATCTCATTTTACTTTAAAACGTGCGAACGATTGCCCGGTGTATTGATATCAATCAGGCTCAATGTATCAAAATGATTCTTGAGGGAAGCGGTATCGATTCTTTTATTCCTGATGAAACTGTAGCTACTGTAGCCCCTTATTTATTCGCTACACGTTCGGGGGTCCGTGTTCAGGTCAATGAATGCGATGAAATGAGAGCAAAGGACTTATTAGAGGAATTTGTTTATTTATAGTAACTTATTAATAATAAACTATTTAACCAATGAATTTGATTCATTTATCGGACATTTTAGAAACTGGCGTTTCTCATGATCCGAATATTCGTAAAAAGGTAATCATCAAAAACGGACGTATTCCTAAGCTCACTAATTTTAGTCAATCGGTTATAAAGCCAGGTCAGTTCTGTCCAGCTCATGTTCATCCTGATATGTGGGAAGTTTATCTTGTACAATACGGAGAAGGAACCATAACCATCGAAGGCAATGATTTAGAAGTTAAACAAGGCGACTGTGTCATTGTTGACCCAGGAGAGAAACACTCGATGCAAAATCGAGGTAAAACTGATGATCTCCATCTTACATATTTTGGCATTGAGCAATAATGCTAAGCGTCTCTTCGCTTACACTTAAGTTCTCTAGATAATGCTCTTCCCCACCCTTCTATAGTGATTGAATTTTTACTGAAGTGGGCGATTGCGTGTGCGCTTGTTTTACCCCCAGAGTCACATATTGCCGGTAAGGTTAAGTAATGTATACCGCTAGTCTGGTCTGTCTTAAACCCTCCTGAATGGTCATGTCCGTTAAATTGCGCGCAAACACACGTGCTAGAGTTGAATAATTCTATTAACTCTTGATGATTTAATGCTCTGTGAGCAGCACTTCCTGAGCCCGTGCCTGTTACCATATGGTTTAGGATTACAACGTTGTTTTTCTCCACCGTCGATTGCTCTAACAACTTCTTAATTTCACGCATCTGGTTCTGTGAAGCCATCCCATTCCATTCCTGAAGACATGGATCTTTTCTTTCCTTAAGCTTTTGCAGAATTTGTTGGTAATCTTTGTGATCGAAGTTGTCCGATAGTATTGAGCATTCTGTTGAGTCGACTGCGATAAAACGCCAATTCGCTTTTTTGAATCGTTCTCCCCACGTCTTTTTTATTCCAAGGCTTTTTAAGACATTCCTTTTTTTTGTTGGACCCATTAAATCATGGTTGCCCAAAATATTGATTACCTGGCTTCTCGACTCACTTAGTATCTTTTTAGCAGCATCTAAATGGCGTGACTCATTAGAGTCTACAAGGTCTCCAAGGTTTATCACTGCTTCCACCCCCCTTTTGTTGAAACACAAAATGGCTTCTTCTAAAAATCGGAGTGATTCTTCAAAATGAGATGAGCCACTATTTTCTCTTATCCCGTATTGCACATCCGTAATAATCCCTACAGAAAAAAGCACAGGCGAGTCTTCGAGCATTGATTCGTAACGCTTAATCCATATCAATATCATGCCAAATTTAAAATTTGGTTGTATTAATTATCATTTGTGGCATAATATTTTAAATTTGAGACACATCATTGATAAGAACTTTGTAGTGTTTTGTTAGTTAAAAGTCCTGTGGGCTTAAAAAATTGAGTGCACCGGCCCTAATCAGATAAGCTCCGTCTCGGGTCTTTTGTGAGCTAAATGATATTAGGGGCCGGTTGCGCTCACTTTTTTATCAAGTTTGGAGTCAATTCACTTTCTCCTGAATTTGTTGACTTCGGTTCACGATCAAGTATTCGCTATAGTCGTGATAGAACTCCCCCCATTACAGCGATCCAGGCGCAGCGTTTTTTTTGATCGTGATGGTGTTATTAATCATTCACCAGGAACAGGTTATGTTTTATCCCCAGACGAATTCATTCTTGCTGAAGGTATCGGAAGTTTATTGAAATGGTTGCATAACCGGGGTTGGTTAGCGATCATTGTGACTTCGCAACGTTGCGTAGGCAAAGAGATCATCGATTTATCGATGCTTGGATCGATCCATAGATGCATGCAAGAAGGTTTAAAAGATCGATATGGATCCAATTTCGATGCTATATATGCATTTACTGATTTACCCGGAACCAAATCATGGTCAAAACCCGCAGCGGGAATGATTGTGCAGGCTTGTAAGGATCATTTTATTGATCCCCTTGAGTCTATAATGATTGGAGATCAGGATCGTGATATTGAAATGGCTCAAAACGCTAATATTGGTTGTACAATTCGTATTTTCGATCGAGAGGAAAATCGCCCTAAATTGACTAAGGCCGATGAATGTGTGGGTAGTATCGATCAGATGATCGATCGACTTAAATCGATTATCATACAAAAAACATGATTATATTTTGTATGATTTGTAACCAACAGTCTTTTTGATCGATCCAAGCTATCGACGGTTGATTGGATCGATACGATCCATTTAAAAGTTGAAATTTAACACATTTTACGATCGATTCGATCCTTTCCTTCGATCCACGTTTTATTTATTTGCTTTCTATATTCTTATCACTCGATCGATCCAAAGTTTTTGTGAGAAACCAACAATATAATAAAGTGTCAACGATCAAGTCGATGATCATCTTTAGTGCGATCCCCTTTGCGTTTATTGCCCATATTGCAATTGGTTTTCTTTTAGGAAGTCAGAACCAGTGGCCACTGACTGAGATCGTGATTATAAGCGCCTCTTTGGTTCTGTTGTTTCGATCGTGGCTAAAAAGCAGTTCCCGTATCGGGTGGATGTTTTTTTTGAATGTTTGTGCCTGGTTGCTAGCAGCTGTTTTTTTATGGTGGACACAAATCTATTCTGCCTTCCCGACCACAAAGTCTAATCTTGCAATAGGTGACTATTTGAAATTTGCACCAAACAATTTTGATAACAAAAGTTTCAATCTGGACTCTGCCCTTTCATCAGAAAAGAAGCAAAAATCACTAACTGATAATGAATGTCTTAATAAAGCGACTCTGTTTGTTTTTGTCAGAGGTTGGTGGTGACCTTTTTGTCTAGGGGAGTTGGTCCAACTTCAGAAGTATCAAGCATCATTTTTTTCTTCCGGCATTCAAATACGCGCTGTCATTTTAGGGTCCCCCGAAGACTCTCAAAAAGTCAAAGAAAGAGCCCAAACAGAAATAGATATAATTGCCGACCAGGATGGATCCTTCATTGATCAACTTGGATTGCGCGATAAGCAAGGAAACCCTTTTACCGGTGAAGATGTTGCGCGACCTGCGAAGGTTCTTGTTTCTTCTAGTGGTAAATTATTGTGGTTTTATTATTCGGAAAACTATCGCGTTCGCATCAAACCGAAAGAACTTCTTCGCATAGCAACTAAAGCACTCTCAGCTAAGTAATAACCGTTAATAATCCCCAGTCAAAGACTACACAAAAAGCTAACATAAATCATAACATGCTGTAAACCAACTACTTGCACTGATTTCTGTTGAGCCAAACCGTCAATATAGCGACATCAGCTGGAGTGACCCCACTAATCCGACCCGCTTGTCCCAGTGTTAAGGGACGAATCGATGAAAGTTTACTGGCGGCCTCCTTTT
>CALCSP010000264.1 GCA_937893785.1 uncultured Verrucomicrobiales bacterium | reverse complement strand
CGCAATACCATTGTTGGTGAGGAAGCTCTTGATGCCGCACGTTCAAAACCCGAACAGGATCCGACCCTTTATCCGAAGAGCCAAGAGGGAAAAAGCAATAAGGTGCCACAAAATCTGAACAAGGTGCCACTGCGCAAGTTCAACCTGCGCCAAAAAGGCAATGATCCTGATTTCAGGGCGCCGGCTCCTCCGGTGGAGGCTTCGGCTCTTCCAGAAAAGGAACAGGAAGAAACGGTGATACCGATTCAGGAGAACCCGGAAAATTCTCAGGTAGAAGAGGCAAAAGAAGAAGACGCCCCGGCTCGCTCTGGAATTTTCAGTAGGCTCTTTAAACGCGATTAGGCAAGAGGGATGCTCGGTCCTCCTTTGGCTTTGTTCCTTGCAGGGAAAAAAGGGGCAGGGAAACCCTATTTTTTCTCACCATTCTTATTGGGGCGGGCGATTTTTACTTCGATCGGGTATGATTTCTGTGAAAATTATAAAATAATGTTCGATTTAAGTTCAATCAATAGACGTATTCAGATCATTTATGTTATAAAATGGGCTTTTTTTGCATAAAAGTGCAATTCTGAACGTCTTAGAGGCAGATATAAGAATAACTCTCATATTTTCGCCAAAAAGTGTTGATTGCGTCTTACGTATCCGCTAAATTGATGAAAATAGGGATATTTAAACAAACCCCGACAGACACCCACAACTATACAGCCATGAAAACAAAACTCTCCCTTTTGGGAATCATCGCCTCATTGAGCGCAGTCGTAACTGTCAGTGCTCAAGACTCAGCCGTCACAAAACCTGTCGGCTATCATACAGAAACAATTTTAGGTGATGCTTTCACCTTGCTAGGTATCAATGTTGGTAATGCAGTAGCTGCAGCCGGCGACTTTGATGCTGATAGTGCACAAGATGACGATGTTGATTTCACAACATTGCTCACTAACGGCACACCTTACACCGTGCAAAACACTACGAGTGGTGAGTCTGCTCCTGTTACAGGTTGGGATGCCACTTCATTGACAACCGCACTTAACGTTGCAAGCGGCGATTCTTATGAAATCCGTGCAGACGCAACGATTGCTTCCATCTTCGGTGCAAACAACGAAGCTGGACTTGGTGAAGGTGACGCAACTTCAGCTGATGTCGTTTGGATTCCTCAGGATGACGGAAGCTTCCGTCAGATTTACCGCGCTCAGGCACAGCCTCCATTTGTTGCCGCAGGTTGGGCAGAGATCGGAGCTGCTGGTGATGCCGGCACAGTTACTATCCCGTTTGATGCAGGAATCTTCATTCAGCGTCGTCAGGCCGATCCGATTGACATCGTGTTTGTCGGTCATGTTCGCACTTCTGCAACAACCGTTAACCTTCTTTCAGGTAAGTTTAACTTTGTAAACCGTGTGCTTCCTGTTGGTATCACTCTTGGAGAGAGTGGAATCGAAACAGCACCAACATGGAAAGACGGTGACGCAGCCACTGCTGATATCATCTGGCTTCCTAACGGTTCAGGTGGATACGACCAGTTGTATTATGCTGCTGCACAGCCTCCATTTGTTGCCGCAGGTTGGGCACAGGTTGGTGCTGCTGGAGACAAGAGCTCCGTTGAGCTGACAGCAGGTTACGCAGTTCAAAAGAGGGGCGACACTGGTCAAGTGACCGTATCTATCCCTGGTGACTTGGATCTTTAATCAGATACAACAAGTTATATAACGAATTAAGCGCTCTTAACTGAGCAAGGCTGTTCCGCCCCATCGGTGATCCCGGTGGGGCGGATTCGTTTGTACGGATTTGAATGAGGGATTGGATTTCCTTGTCTGGCTTCTTTTCTTATCGCACCTTGGATATCCGCTATTGTAAATTTCAGATCGATATTGCAAGCAATCCGCGGGAAGGCATTAACTAAGATTCTCGAATGCCGGCTATG
>CALCSP010000263.1 GCA_937893785.1 uncultured Verrucomicrobiales bacterium | reverse complement strand
TTGTTTCATTTTGCTATGGCATAAGCGCCGAATGGTGTTGGTGAGTAGGAGATGAGGAAGAAGTGAAATAGGCAATTTTTCCTTGCTGTGTGCTGTTCAGAGCGCTGTGCTTTGCTGTTAAGACTCGACGTTGTCAGTTTGGGGAGGTGTCATTTTCCTTAATAGGCTGGCGTGTCTCTGTTTGGCGTCGGCAATGTGTCTGGATGCTTTAAAGGTTAGAACTTTCTCGTAATAAACAACAGCACTCCTGTATTGTCCCTGCTTTTCATAAAAACGGCCGATTTCATAAAGCCTATCTGCTTCTATTAGGTTAAATTGCTCCAGTGCCTGACGCGCTTGATCTGCACGTTGACTGTCTTTATAGGCAACGATCACATCTTCCATCGCATCCCTTGCAGAAGTGATGTTGCCGAAGTCCTGACTGCCGCGAGTGATCTCACTTTTGCTGATCGCCCCAATCCGGAATTGGGCTTCTGCTGACTTTGGGTGTTTAGGATATTTGTCAACAAGCGCCTGATAGGCTGATATGGCCATTGATGTTTTTTCTTCTGATTCGTATATCTGTGCAATGGCAAATTGGGAAAGTGGAGCATATTCGGAGTGGGGGGCATTATTGATTATTTTACCATGCCATTTTAAAAGGTCTGATGTTTGTGTTTGACGCGGAATGATACCAAGTATCATTTTTTTTGAATCGCCGGTTTGTCCTTCCTTGGCTATTTCATATTGATAGCGCAGAGCTTCATTGAAAAAGGGGCTGCCGGTGTAGTTCTCGATGAATTGCTGCAAGGCATCAAAAGCCTTATTGTTTTTGCCGGTGATCTTGTACAGTTCGCCTATCTTGAACTGGCTGGTTGATGCCGCTGAGGAGAGCGGGTAATCCCTGACGATGGATTTATGGATTGATAATGCTTTCCGGTTATCTCCACGGGTTTCATTTTGCATAGCCCTGTTTAATTCCTGCGTTGACTGTCTCTCCTGTTGACTCAGTTGTGCTGCATCAGGGATACTCTTAAGGTCTTTTTTGAAGAGGTCACGTAAAGGTCCTGAATGAGCAGGCGCAATGAACATCACTGTTGATGTGACGAGGGCAGCATATAAGTAGCTCGTGTTACCTTGGAAAAGCATCATGGATATTAAGTGCTACCATGTAGAAAATCAAGATAGCCAAATGAATCAAATGAAACGTAAGTTTTAAAATAACTGACGTTAAAAGTATAAGATTCTCAAAATTTACGAGGTCAAATGGGTGAGATCGACGGACGCTTAATGCTAGCATCATGATGCTGCGCTCTTTCGAAAATAGGTCCAAGACAATGAGATTTGCCTCCATTATCTTATTTTACAGTTAAATTCTGGTTTCTGTGGAGACATCGACTTGACCGCTGGGCGGTTTCGTTCGAAGTGGTGAACTTGAAGAAGCGTCAATTTGTCGATCATATACGTGTTTTTGTCCGCGCGGGTGATGGCGGGAATGGTGTCGTTCATTTTCGACGTGAGAAATATGTTCCCAAGGGTGGTCCTGACGGCGGTGATGGCGGAAATGGAGGTGATGTGGTTCTCCGTGCAGCCATGGATACTGATAACCTTACCGATCTTTTCTTCAGACCACGATTAATAGCTGCAAATGGGGAGCATGGTGCAGGGAGGCAAAAGAAGGGGCGTGCGGGGCGCGATTTGGTCGTTAAGGTTCCTCCGGGAACCATTGTGTTCCGTTTAGAAGATAAAGATCAGAA
>CALCSP010000262.1 GCA_937893785.1 uncultured Verrucomicrobiales bacterium | reverse complement strand
CCTGTCAATCGCCTCCTCCGGAACATCAAGATGGGTAACCATGCGGATTATGCCACCACTGGCCCCGAGGATTAGGATATCCTTGGAACGCATATAGCCCACAATTTCCGCAAGGCTTTCTTCAGGAAGTGCAGCGAGGACCATATTCGTCTGTACCGGGTTCACATCGACTCCCGATATTTCACTGAGCCCGGCCGCTAGGCGTGATGCCTTTGCATGGTCCTCAGCAAGGCGCTCAACATGATGCTCTAGGGCATGCACCCCAGCGGCAGCCAGCAACCCCGACTGACGCATACCACCACCAAGCATTTTCCGCCAGCGCTTGCCCTCTCGGATGAAATCCTTATCACCAATCAATAGTGATCCCACTGGCGCACCAAGCCCTTTGGACAAACAAACTGACACAGAATCAAAGCATTCGGCAATCTGCTTCGCTTCAACCCCTGAAGCAACCGCAGCATTGAAAATGCGAGCCCCGTCAAGGTGTAAGCACAAACCTTTTTCATGGGTGAAGCTGCGCGCTGCCTTGAGGTAATCCAAGGAGAGAACCTTACCCCAAGTGGTATTTTCAAGGCAAAGTAGACGCGTGCGCGCAAAATGATAATCATCGGGTTTGATCAAGGCCTCGACTTTAGCCAGGCAAAGGGTGCCGTCATCCTCCTGATTAAGAGGCTGGGGCTGAATGCCTCCCAGAACAGCCCCACCTCCTCCTTCAAAAAGATAGGTATGCGCCTGCTGCCCCACGATATATTCATGCCCTCGTGCACAGTGTGTCAGTAATGCGATCAGATTGGTTTGCGTCCCACTTGGGGCAAAGAGCGCATCCTCCTTCCCCAGCATTTCAGCCGCCATCAATTCCAACTTTGTGACACTGGGATCATCACCAAAGACATCATCCCCAAGTTTTGCCCTCATCATGGCTTCACTCATCGCCTCAGTCGGGCGGGTAACGGTATCACTGCGCAGGTCAATAACTGCCATAATAGAAAAAATACACGCTTCACAGAGACCCTCAAAGCAGGAAAAATGACGAATTTACCTGCGGAAATTATTCTGCTTCCTGCACCATTTTTCGCCCCATTACCTTGATTTAAAGCGATAAACAAGGCCAACACCCTTTCAATTCCGCCTCGTTGACGAGAAGGAATAATTAGCGCAAGTTTTTCAATCGAGCTACCTGACAAACAATGGGCGCTCATCAAGGCAGGCACAGTTCTCATTTCTCTCGCAACAGGTCATCAAGACGCATTTGGTGATTCCCGATGAACTTCCACTTCATTTTTAATTCCATTTTTCGCCTCCTGGTAATGACCACCATTGCCATGATCCTGTCCTTTGCCCTGGGATATTGTCTGTCGAGTGAATCGCACAATGAATCAATAGCCGCAGACGGTTGGATCCTCTCTATTATTATTACCGCAAGCTCCGCACTCATTATGCTCATCGCATGGTGGATGACCAAAAAGCCAAAAGACGAAAGCAGCTCAAAAATTGAAACCAAAAAAGAATTGGTTGCCACCAGTACAATTCCTTGGCTCATCTGTGGTATTTACGCGGCACTTCCCTACATATTCTGCTCTCCTCACCTACCACTCGAAAAAGCACTTTTCGAGGCCGTCTCCGGGCTTACAACGACAGGAGCAACTGTGATCACTGACCTTCGAGAAATCCCAAAAACACTTCTGGTCTGGCGTTCATTAACCCAATGGCTCGGCGGACTGGGGATCATTATCCTCTCCTTTCTGATCATTGGCCGATCCGGTGGAGCCGGTCGAACAATGGTTGGTGCCGAGTCCTCCCTGCTAAGCCACGACCTGAAAGAAAGGTCACTTAAAAGTCTAATCAGAAACCTTTGGGCATTATATATCGCCCTTACGATCATCTGTGCCGGTGGACTCTGGGCTTTTGGCTTAAGCCCCTTTCAGGCGATCAACCACGCACTCACCACAACAGCCACTGCAGGATTTGGAACCGAAAACGATAGCTTTACCAGGTTTGGCACAGGAGCCAAGCTGTGGACAATGTTTTTCATGCTGGTCTGCTCACTGAGCTTTCCTCTTTATCTTGTCCTGATGAACCGCAAGAAAAAGACAAAACATCGGCTTCAGGAATTACGCCAACATGAAGAAACCCGTTGGTTTTTGATCATCGCTGCCACTGCAATATCGGCAGTTCTCGTCCTCAATTATTTTGACCCCGTCGGGCAACCCGTAATCGACGCCCTATTCAATGTGGTTTCCATCGCCACAACCACAGGGTATGCCGCCGGCGATTATGACCAGTGGCCACTGCTGGGAAAGGAATTACTCCTTGTGTTAATGGTCATTGGCGGATGCGGAGGATCCACGGCAGGCGGCCTCAAGGTATGGCGAATTATTCTGTGGATCCGCTTTCTGCGCAGTGAGTTGATCCGAGCATTCCGCCCCCGCATGATCAGCCGCCCAACGATTAACAAACACCCTGTCGACGAAGGAACGTTTGGACAGCTCTTTATCGTCCTGACCACGGCTTCATTTTTTCTGGCTACAGGTAGCCTGGCTATCCAGCTCTTTGAGCCATCTATGAGCACGGTCGGTTGTGTTTCAGCAGTGATTGCCAGCATGTTTAACATTGGCCCCGCTTTTGCGGAATTCGGACCTACCCAGAACTATGCCCACCTCTCCACGGCAAGCACACTGATGCTGCCTGTAATGATGATCCTCGGCCGTCTTGGATTTGTCTTTGTATTGGTGCTCTTCAGCCGCACGCTCTGGAAACACTATTAGGCAGGACCTTTCCCGCTACCTCTCCCGTTGCACTTTTATTTCTGCAACTGCCCAATAACCCCGATCTCGGCTGCTGACCCATAAGGCTGCCCGTTGACCTCAGAGAGAACACGCACCTTGACATAGCGACCAGCAATCGGCTCTTTCAGGTTGGCAGCCTGCGCGGAGCGAACCTTGCCAAAAGTCGCCTTTACTGCCGGAACATCCCCAAACTGAGGAGTGGATGAAACCAAAAACTCTACCTCCGCAAACGCTCCGTTCCATCCCCCATCCTGCCGTGCAAGGTATCGAAAACCCGAGATATCATAACTCTTGCCAAGATCGATTACCAATTCATGAGGGTGCTTAGCCAGGCGCTCCGAGAAACGACTGTGCCACAGGGTATGTGGGTCACCATCAATGGCGTTAACCGCCCACTTGACGTTACTGGAATTCTCACTGCTCACCTTCAGTATCTTCGTGCTCTGTGGAGGAATAAGATCCTTGTCCTTGATCTTTTGCACCTTGCCGCGCTTCGGTTTCGGCGGCGGCTGATTCTTTGCGTTTCCCCACTTGGCCCACCGGTCACGCTCATGACGGGTGCGCTGGGTGAACATCCCGGGCTGAGCCGGGGTATGTTCCCGCAGAGCAATCGCCTTCATTCTGGCGACAATCTCCGGGTGCGCACCGGCCAGGTTGCTCTTCTCACTGATATCTTTATCTAGATCAAAAAGCTCCCACCTCTCGTTCTGGCGGTCGAGTATGCCCTTCCAGTTGCCGGTACGAACCGCGCACTGGTTGCCAAACTCCCAATAAAGGAAAGGATGCTTCTTTTGTTTGCCGCCCAAAAGAGTCGGCAAAAAAGAAATACCATCCAGATCGCCGGGAGACTTGGCACCGGCCAGTTCTGTTAAAGTCGGAAACACGTCCGGTTGGTAAAAAACCAGGTCACTGACCTGGCCCGCCTTGATTCTTCCCGGCCAGCGAACCATGGAAGTAATACGCAACCCTCCCTCATAGAGATTGCCTTTGCCTCCACGAAACTCAACCCCATTGAGAGGGTTGACGTTGGGTCCAAAAAAACCGCGCGGCTTCTCCTTGGAACGAAATCGGTCCTGCCCGCCGTTGTCACCGGTAAAGAAAACAATCGTATCCTTTTCCAGCCCAAGTTCACTGAGCAGGTCGAGCACCTGCCCAACATTGTGGTCTACCATGCTGACCATCGCGGCGTAATTCTTGACATCCTGCTTGATGGCAGGATCCCTGATCCACTCCTCGCCTTTATAAAGGTCCCAGGCCGGGTCGTCAGCGGGAATATCAAACATGCCGTGAGGAGGCGTAATCGGAAAATAGCAGAAGAAGGGTTTTTCTTTATTGGCCCGTATAAATTCCAGTCCCTCTTCCATGATCCGGTAATGCGAATAGGTCTTTCCGGAGCGTCCTCCAACATTACCCTCCAGCACCACCTCCTCACTGTTCCTGATGAGGTAAGGAGGATAGAAAGAGTGTGCATGCACCTGATCATAGTAGCCAAAGAACACGTCGAACCCGTGCTTCTCAGGCACCCCGGTCGAGTCACGCCCACCACAGCCCCACTTGCCGAATCCCCCGGTGGCATAGCCCTTCGCCTTGAGTGCGCTCGCAATGGTTGGTTCACCGGCTCGCAATGGTGTTCCTCCGTCATTGGCACGCACCGAGGCATGCCCTGCGTGCTTTCCCGTCATCAGGTTACAGCGCAGCGGGGCACAAACAGGCGAGCCCGCATAGGCATGCGTAAAGCGAATACCCTCAGCCGCCATG
>CALCSP010000261.1 GCA_937893785.1 uncultured Verrucomicrobiales bacterium | reverse complement strand
TTGTCGTGCCCTTGCGGCGCATGGGAGTGATGACCATTCCTGAGTTTTATGAGAAGCGTTTCGGCAGCCGCAAACTGCGCATCTTTGGTGGTATTGTCCTTGCCGCGGCGGGGATCTTGAACATGGGCCTTTTCCTGCGGGCGGGCGGGGAGTTCGTTGCCGGAATTACCGGGATCGAATGGGAGGCAGTCA
This sequence comes from uncultured Verrucomicrobiales bacterium, assembly GCA_937893785.1. GTDB lineage: Bacteria > Verrucomicrobiota > Verrucomicrobiia > Verrucomicrobiales > DEV007 > CACIUL01. The sequence goes on along the minus strand of CALCSP010000261.1, from coordinate 5,185 downwards.
AGTGGGTGATGACCGTCATGATTTTGCTTGTTCTTACTTATACTGCATTAGGAGGGATGGTATCGGTTGTGATTACTGATTACGTGCAGTTTGTGGTTCTTTCCGTTGGTTTGCTTTTGGCCTGTGTTCTGGCAGTGGTCAAGGTGGGTTGGAACAATCTGGTCGATGCGGTTCATACCATTCATGGTGACGCGGGCTTTAATCCCTTTGCATCGGATGGTGTTGGTGGTTCTTACGTGGGATGGATGTTTTTTATGGGTGTAATTTCCTGTGCTGTCTGGCAGACGGCAGTGATGCGTGCCTGTGCCGCGGAGAGTGCAACCGTTGTAAGGCGGATGTATCTCTGGTCATCACTGGGCTTCATGATTCGCTTCATGATTCCCCAGTTCATTGGTATCTGTGCCCTTGTTTATTTTTTCCAGAGTGGGAATGATGCCTTCTTTGACGTATCTGGCAAGGTGGCGGGAGACTCTGAAGTGACGATGCGGGCAATGCCGGTCTTTCTTGGAAAGCTGTTGCCGATGGGATTGATCGGTTTAGTTGCTGCTGGTATGATCGCAGCCTTCATGTCCACCCATGACACTTATCTGTTGTGCTGGTCCTCGGTTATCACTGAGGATGTCGTTAACCCATGCTGCAGAGGCAGAATGTCACAAAGGGCTAGGCTCAGACTGACACGTATACTGCTGTTTGTGATTGCAGGATTTCTGGTCATCTGGGGGCTTTGGTATGAGCTTGGCCAAGACTTGTGGGATTATATGGCTGTTTCCGGTGCCATTTACTTCACAGGTGCCTTTGCGATCCTTTTACTTGGTCTTTATTGGAAGGGGGCTACGGCTGCCGGTGCTTTTACCGCCTTGAGTATTGGCCTGTTGGCGGTAATTGGGCTTAAGCCGGTGCAGGAATTGCTGAATGTGGATCAATCCTTCAAGGAGAGTGGCATCGGCAGCGAACATATCGGTTTATCACTAGCCGCACTTGCCCTCCTGGCAATGGTTGTGGTGTCATCGCTGACTTCCAGAGCTTGCGGAGAAAAAGGAAATTAATCACACGGAAAAAACAATGGATGGATGGATCAATTTTTGGGGAGCCCTGTTGGTAGTCACTCTCGTTGTTTACGCTTTGATGGTCATTTATGTCTCAATCGGAGGGTTCAGGGACATCAAACGGATGTTCCGGACACTTTCCGATAACAGGCAAAATAAGGATATGCCGGAGGATGACACTCATTCCAACTAAGTGTTCTCTTCAAGCAGTTCGACTAGGCGTAATTGATTCCGTGCCCTATCAAGATTTTGATTTGGGTGGTGGGTCTTGTAGTAGTGGTCGCCTAGAATGTAGTCAGTGAGAAAGCGTATTGCTTGTTCATAGGTGATCAGCTTTCCTGCCACGGGTAGTAGTTCACGCTCACCTTGAGTAATGATAGCACCGCAGGATTCGAGAAATCCGTTGGTGATGGCATCGATGAAATGCTTATTGATCGCAATTTTTGAGATATCAGGTTCATCTTCACGTGCTGATGAGGCAGCACTTCGGATGAGATCTCCAAAGTCATGCAGGATGCTTCCAGGCATTACAGTGTCTAAATCGATCACACTGGCAACCTCTCCGGTTTGAATGTCGAAGAGCACGTTGTCCAACTTGGCATCGTTGTGGACGATGCGTTCTGGTATGACGCCGTCCGCCATTGCCCGTGGGATGATCTCGCACCATTCCCGGCGTTCTATAATGAATTCAATTTCAGCGGTTGCGTTTTGGATGCGATTCCGTGGATTGGCTTCGACGGCAAGTAGGAATTCATCCATTCGTTTCCGAGTATCATGAAAGCCAGGAATAATCTCATGCAATCTGGGTTTAGGAAGGTCTTCGAGGCTTCGTGTGAAATAACCATAAGCCTTGGCAGCATTTTTTACCTGCTGTGAAGTGGCAGGGATACTGGCCATAAGGGTATTTTCCAACCGTCGGCAGAGTCTCCATGCGTGTCCTTGCGTGTCGAGGTGAAAGTCCTTGCCATGAACCGTTTGCAGGGACTCTAGGGTAATGAAGCCTTTTGCTCGCAGGTGACCAGTGACTCTACAGAAGTTTTCCATTAGTTTACTGACATCTGGAAATACAGATTCGTTTATACGTTGAAGGACAAAACCTTCAGTTTCTGTCAGAACCAAAAAACTCTTGTTAATATGCCCGCCAATAATAGGTGAGATTTGAGTGGGTGTTGTTTTACCGATGGTAAAATAAGCAAGGATCGTGGAAGGATCGGTCACTGGTTGGATCTTTTTTCAGGGACGTAAGTGTCACAGATCCCTTGATGCCAGCAGCCCAAGCAGGCACCAAGTTAAGACGGTTAAGTCTTTAGTGGCCGTTGACTAACGGGGACGTCCGAATCCTCTTCCCCAGCGTCCACGACCACTGCGACCGAAACCACCGTCTTCAACCTTTGAATTATAGGTTTCGGTTTGTTCGGGGGTAAGCACTGAGCGAATCGCGTCCTCCTTGGAGACATCTTCAGCGAGTGCTGCGGCAGGCAGATCGGTTTCGATTCCCTCAATGGCCATTGATTCATCATAGTCGTCAGACTGTCTGACAAGGATTCCAAAAACCTGATCCTCCTGAGCTTCAGTAAGGTCAAGGGCACGGTCGATGGCACCAAGTTCCCAGTTAGCCCGACGCTGAATATTCTCGGTGTCCTCTTCGAGTTGGAGGCGCTCAAACTGCTCAAACTGTTCCGCGCTGAGCTCTTCTTTCAGGATTCCCTCAATTTGGTCTTCATTGTTCCTCCAGAAGTCTCCCTGAGATTCCATAATTTCCTGCATGGAACGGCTTTCATCATCCAGTTCACTCTGAAATTGCTTGCTGCTGTCCTCCATGAGACTGGCCATCCTGCCTTTAATCGAGACGGTTTGGGCTTCCGTGAGATTTAGTTTTTCTCCATATTCATTGACGGCTCCTTCAATCCAGCGGTCGGCCCCCTTTGTCATTGCTTGAGAAAACTGTTTCATCAGGCTGCGCGCCTGTGGACTGTTAAATATCTGGGCGATCGCATCTTCCGGGTTTAGTTCCTCATTTTCGTTATCCTCCGTGCTTGCGACTGGGGCTGGAAGGGCGCTTAATCCTTCTGTTGGCTTTTCTGGTTGCAGGGCGGGGGATGCAGGAGGCGCTTTCGCGCTGGTATTTACTTGAGTTTTTGTTGTCTCAACTGAGGCGATATCCTGGTTGTTATCTTCTCCATTTTTCTTTGAGTTGATAGCTGCCATGACACCTAGGCCAAGGGCAAAGGCGAGGACAATGAGGAGAATCTGGGGTGCTTTCATAGTCGTCAGGCGCGTAGCCTATTTTTTAAGTGGTAATACTGGTGAGTTCGTGAAGTGCCAGAAAAGCTCCCTTCACATTTCCCAATCAGATCTATAATTATTGCGGGGGGAATTGATTTTGAAAGTGGCTTGAGCCACGAGGAAATAAGGAATTATCCCTTCCACTGGCCACGGAAACCACTTGGGTAGACAACCTCCTTGAACTCTTCACCGTTTCTGTAAAATCTGGCGATCATGCCTCGAACTCTGTCATTGCGCGAACTCGCGCGTTTTGCAGGCTTGGTTCATGTCCCGCCAACGCATTGAGATGCCGGAAGGGGCCTTACCTTGGTCAACTTTACAGCGTTGGTTGTGATATCCTGATCAGTGCGTGGAGCGATGTTGCTGATATTGGCCTGACCATTGGACACAAGTTCCTGATTCTTGGCACCATCCACTCCGTCGATGGTGTAAAAAATACAATACTTAACCTCGATATTTTCAAAGGAGCTGTCTCCATTGTTGCGAACATTTAGCTTAAAGCGTGAGTCGTAGGCGGTGACCCTGCCGTTGTTGGCTTTTCTTTCACCAGTCTTAACTTCCTCATCACTGACTCGTATCGCGAGTCGTCGCCCAGCCATTGAGGATTGATACCATTCTTTGAGAAAGAGCTGATCGTCGCTGCTCAAAGCTTTAAGAGGAATGGTCATGCTTCTGCCATCGGAGCGCTGGATTCTTGCAGTTTGCTTGGCTGTTGAAACATCTAGAACCTTTGCTTTCAGTGTTTTCGATCCGTCGGCACTGGTAAAGCTACGTAATTCAGTGGCTCCAGAAAGAGCCGTGGCGAATATGGCCAATATGATCGTGAAGAGGAATTTCATGGTTGATGTTCAGGTTGTTAATAGTTTCTTTGATTAGCGACGCAGATCAAGCGCGTTTTCTTAGAGAAAACGGGTTTTTGGCCGATTTTGAGCGGTTTTTTGGGGAAATTGGGCACGATGATAGCGTAATCAGCCAGGAGCGGGTTTTAAATCATGCTGACTTTGGAGCGGTTCGCCGATTTTTTGTCTGTTTCACATTTCCTTATTCTTGAGAGTAATTACTTTGCTGATACGGCAGGACAATAGCAGGACGTTTTTTGTCAATTTAGGACTTTCGTAATCGCTGAGTATCCTTAAGATTCGCGGCATGAATATTGAGACTATTTCCCTTCATGGCGGGCATTCGCCTGATTCAGCCACCAATGCCCGTGCTGTTCCTGTCTACCGCACTTCATCATTCGTCTTCGACTCGACCGAACATGCAGCCAATCTTTTTGCCTTAAAGGAGCTTGGTAATATTTATACGCGTCTCATGAACCCTACAACTGATGTGCTTGAAAAGCGCGTTGCTTTGCTGGAGGGAGCTCATGAGATGGCCGGGCTCGGGTTGGCATCAGGAACCTCCGGTGTTTTTTATTCAATTATCAACCTTGCCGCAGCTGGGGATAATATTATCTCTGCACGCAATCTTTACGGCGGTTCGTATACTCAGTTCAATGATATTTTGCCAGCACTCGGGATCGAGGTGCGGTTTGTAGATTCACAGGATCCGGCAAATTTTGCGGCAGCAGCCGATGAAAAGACGAGAGCTTTTTTCACCGAAACGGTTTCTAATCCCGCATTGGAAGTTGCCGACCTTGAGGGCATTGCTGGCCATGCACGTGAATGCGGAGTTCCTTTAATTGTAGATTCTACCTTTTCAACCCCCTACCTGACCAATCCGATTGCTCATGGTGCGGATATTGTTGTTCATTCTCTAACAAAGTGGTTTGGAGGGCACGGCACCGGTATCGGTGGAGTAGTTGTAGACAGCGGGCGCTTTGACTGGTCTGCGGGTAAGCACCCACTTTTTGA
>CALCSP010000260.1 GCA_937893785.1 uncultured Verrucomicrobiales bacterium | reverse complement strand
TTTCGACGTCTTAAAATAACGCCCTTTAAGTTTGCTGCCTTCGTCATCATACCTACCAATATTTAGGCTCTTCTTCGCGATCTTCTTATCATCAACACTCACCTCGAACCCCTCAAGCCCTGCAAGGTGCATCCTTACCAAGACCTTCGCAGGCCACTTGCCCACACCCAGATTGATACTCCCCCTGCCAATTCCAAATTCATCAGTAATGTCAAAAATTACTCTTTCACTATTTTCCGTAACTTTGATTTCCCGGACCCTGCCATGCACCCCTTCCTTATTGTATTTCAGCTTGAACCTTCCGGCATTTTGAGAAGCATTTAGAACTTTATCCTGAGGCCAAGTGACCTCAGAGTATCTTTGATAATCTGCTCACACCCGACAGCAGGTGGACCAAAATGACGCGTCCATACCTGACCTCCCCAGTTTGGCAATGAGGCAGCCTCGTAACCACCATTTGCTCCCATTTTAAGGGCAGCATCATTTGCAATGTATCCCTCATAACCATTTGTGAATGCAAATGTCATTGTGTGCTTGAATGGCGCATTTTTATCGATCCAGAGCTCGTACTGACAAAACATCTCATGGGGCATTGTGGTCAGACACCAGTCATTACCCAACATTACCGCATATACATCAAACCGGCGCGCAGGTGGCTGCTTGCCTTGATCCATCAGCCACTTCATTCGGTTAAGTTGGCGCATGCGTCCGGCATCTTCGGCATTGGCTTCCGACATCTTCTTCCACTGCTCCCTGCTAGGCAAAGCCCGAGATGGAATCTCAGAATGGGCCTGCTTGATGCTCAACCTTTTTGTCTCAACGGGCTCACTGCTAGCGATTGCCTTGATGACCGCATCCCCTAGATTATGTCCGGCATGGTCCGCCTTCTCATGTGTCGAACGCAAGGGAAAGCCATTAATATTTCCCGCACAACCCTGACCAAAAAGCGCAATAACCTCCTTACCCAGTTCAGCTTGAATGCGCTCAACGGCGGCACCCGGAAAATCTGCACTGGTTAACTTACTGGTGTGCGGAACGATCACCGGATGCGCGGCATGCTCAAAAAGTACGGCAATTGGTTTACTACTATTAATACTGTCAGCCACCAGCACATTAACCCAAGGAACAACCGGTCCCTTTCGGTTTACTCCCATGTAAACACTGCCGGTCTTAGGGTTAACCAGTCGCCGGTTAAAACCCACCTGGGCATTTGCCCTGCCCGCCCGTAGCTTGACCGGCTCTGCCCGCTGCTGCGCCTCCTTGACCACCTCAATAATCATCTCAATTGTCCGGTTATTCCACTTTGAGTCCGTATCATTCTTCACCTTGGTATGGTTGTGTGCCCCTAGAGCAGCGGAAGAATGGGAATGGCTGAAAGCAATCAGTGAATGCTTTATCCCAGTTTTCTTCAGGATTTGTTCCCGAACATAATCACAGGCATCAAATCCACCCATGATCAAATCCAAAGACACAATGGCTACGGCATTCTGCTCGCCATCCTTTAAATACAAACAACGCGCAAAAAGTGCGTCATGAACACCTACACTTTGACGGAAATAATGCTGAATTTCAAGGCCGACTGGAGGCGTGATATCCCTCTGGGCCGCTCCGGCCATGATACCACCCAAACCCTGCCCTGCAGACAGAACAACAAAAGAAACCATCAAGAGGATAAGTCGCTTCATTGAACGCATGCTTTGAGCCTAACAGGAAATACATTTCTGACAAAGAATCAAAGTCACACTGAAGACCCATAAAGCTCTCACTTACTCAGCTAGTAGACGACCATGATGCCCTTCATTACACGCCAATGACCGGGAAAAGTGCAAATGAATGGATAATTACCCGGTTCCGCCGGCGCGATCAGTTCCTGCTCAACACTACCGCCGGCATTTACCAGCGGGGTTGACCATATCACCTCACCCGAATCCGGAACGAATCGTTTCTGCATGGCGTCAGGATCCTGGGCCATTTGGTCAGCAAGTAACCCGATTTGCTGATCAGAACCCGGCCTGACGATCACAAGGTTGTGTATCTGCAGGTCCGGATTTTGAAAGGAAACCATCACCTTGCTGCCCGCCCTGATACGGAATTCGCGAGGGGAAAAAGCTAACTGATTGGGTACTGCCGTAATCTTAACAGCCTTTTCACCAAGCCCGTGCTCCTGATCATACTGTGCGGCAGCCGCCTGTAACAATTCTCCGTTCTCATATCTGCCAAGGCCCTGTATATCGGTTCCTAACGAACTGAACAAATAGATGGGGGCATAGCCTCTAGCCCCCCTGCCCCGAATATATCTTGCCTCAATCTGGTTGAGTCCCTCCTGCAACTCCACCTGCACGTTCCATTCTGAACTCCACCAGTTTGCCGAGGCAATGACAGGGACACCGTTTAGAAAAACCTTTACGTAGCTATGCCGCACGGAAAGTATAGCCCGCATTTTTTTCGGAGAAGTGACAAAGGTACGCATTGTCCCGAATGAGCCTGCCTTACCGCCAAAGGCGAAGTGCCGCTCCTCCTTCCCATCTTCCCGAAGCAGCCAATGCGTTAGTTTGCTGCTCTCAGGCTTCTGCAAAACGGGAATCTCAGGGCCCTGTCCGGAATTAATGCCGTAACCGGCATCAGCGAGAATTACCTTCAATCCCCCATCATCGGAAACGTCCACCTGACCAAGTAATGATGCATAGGCTGGGTCGTCCTGCTGCAGATAAGAAACGGTGTGGATGAGTTCGGCACGTACCCTTGGGTGTTCATCCCCGGCCATCTTCTTCAATAGGTTCATCGGCATCTTCAAGTCTGCCGCCTGAAAACGGATTAAATAGGTAGCGGCTGCTCGCATCATATGATCGGAGGATGCCAACAACCTTTCCAGTAACCCCTGCCGTATTTCACCCTGATCATGGAGAATCCACAAGCCTTCAAGAATCGACTGCTCATCTTTTTGATCCTTGAGCCAGCCATCCAATGCTTTAACCACTCCCGGAGTATGCCGCAGTTTGCGTCTAGCATGATCTCGAATAAGGTCCTGCGGATGCTTGAGAAACTGTAGCAACTTCTCTGTTCTCGCTCCCTCTATGTGGGGCCAGTCCCTGACAACCGACTTCCCTTTGTAAACCACACGCCAGATTCGACCTGTCTGGGGATCCCAGCGTGGATCACGCATCGAATGCTGGGCATGACCAATAATGCGCGTACAGAAATCCGAGACATACATGGCGCCATCAAATCCAAAGGCAATGTCAACGGGACGGAAAATGTCGCTCGGCGAAGAAAGCAAATCCAGACGCCCATCAGCCTTGAAATAAGCGCCGTCAGCCTTGTGTTTTGAGATAGAAACAAAACACTTTCGCAACAATACCGCCGAGGCCATTCCCTGCTGATATTCTTCAGGAAAATTCGGACTGGAAATCACACACGCTGCCGACCCCTTCCCATAGGCAATACTAATGGCACGACGAAATGGATGATAAACTCCAAACGGAGTCCACGGAATGGCATGGCTATCCTGCACGAAACCATCGCCATACATCTGAAACAGGTTCCCCCAACGATCCCAAGTGATCTTCCACGGGTTCGGGGTTAGCGTCTGGTATTCCCGCTCAACGGTGCCCCTGCGCAAGTCAAGACGGTAGGTGGTTGCATCTACCCCCCTCGTGACCCCATAGGGTGTCTCTATCTGGGAGCGATGGAATACCCCATCGCAAAACATCACATGCCCCATGGGTCCCATTGCTATCATGCCACCGTGATGCGCATCGGTGACATCGATACCGCGCAAAATTTCCTCTCTTATATCTGCTTTACCATCACCGTTGGAGTCCTTCATAAACACCAGTCGCGGTTGGTGGGAAATAATCACGCCGTCTTTATAGAAGGCCAGTCCGTCGGGTACTGTAAGATGATCTGCAAATATCGTTGACTTGTCAGCACGACCATCATGGTCGGTGTCCTCCAGCACAATAACCTTGTCATGCGGCACATCCCCCGGGATTGTTCCCGGAAAAGAGGGCATGGTCACCACCCAAAGGCGCCCCCTTGCATCAAAGGCAATCTGCTCGGGATTACACAATTCGGGAAATTCCTGCTCAGAGGCAAAGAGATTGACCTCGTAACCCTCCGCCACCCGGAAAGAACTGAGCATTTCGTTGGGAGAAGGCAGCTTAGCCGGCTTCCTCTCAACCAGTGGAGGCAGGGTAATGGGCTTGGAGTCAAAACGAATGGAGTCGTCCTTTGCCATGGCATGAATGCGCGCATCGGCATTTTCTATCAGCGCATGGAAACGGGGCATCTCAGCGTTGTATTCTTTGGCCCGACCTCGAACGCCGAAATAAAGCACGGTATTTACGGGCCTTACGACGTCAGCAACATGGGCCGACTTACGCGAAACAGCCCTCGCCAGCTCCTCCACACGAGTTTGGTCAAGCCCTGCATATGTTGCAGAACCTAACAGCTCCTTGGCCAGATACCTTGCTATGATCTTGTTACCTTCTTGGTTAAGGTGAATGCCATTTTCAGTCAGAACAACTTCCTGTGCTGCATAGGCAGCAAGACTTGGTTGAAAAAGATCTACAAAGCGTGCGCTGCGCCCCTGAGCAACCTCTCGCATCACTTCTACGTAGGAACTGATTTCACGGTTCCGCTTTTTCGGTTCCGGATAATAGCGATGCTTAAGGTCTTCAGTGGCAATCGGGGACAAAACGATAACCATCGCCTTGGGGTGACGTCGATTTATCTCATCGAGATAACCTTCAAAATCACTGCGAAAACGGGCAATACCACGCTTTCCGGCAAAGGACTCATTACCTCCAAACCCTAGGATAACGACCTTCGCAGGCCATTTACTGAGCAGGTTTTTCAGATGATTGACGTAACGCTCGGGTCTTAGACGGTAGCCAACTTCATCCCCGGTCCAGGCAAGGCTGCGAAACTCCAGATTTTTTTTGGGGTGTGCCAATTGCAGGCTAGCCTCAAAAAATCCATTCCCCTGAAGACGCTCAATGAATGAGCCGCCATAAAAAAGAACCCGATCCCCTTGATCAAATTGGATCCCAGCACCTCCAACCTGAGAAACAAAAGCCAGCAGCAGAGACAAAATGTGCTTTTTCATAACTAATATACTGAGAAATAACTCCTGAATGAACTTGATTGACTGTTAAGGTTCAATGCAAGGAAATCCTGAGACTTTACCTATCATCAACAGCAATACTAACCTATTCAGGAAACGGTAATTCTGCTCTGCTTTTCAGTACCACCAATCCCGGGATTAAAAGTATTGGTAGGGTCAAGCTCCCTGTAGAATTTCTGCAGACACTCATCTGCTTCATACATATGACCCACATTATGCTCGGCAGGATACTTCGCTCCCTTTGCATCAAGATTTTTCAACAAAAGAGCCTTGATCGCATGAACATCCGTACCCTTTTTGAAAATATAATCGTGATGAAAGACATGGCACATGAAGTGACCATAATACAGGGAGAGATCAAGGTGCCTGTTAATCTCCTCAGGAAGCTCCTCCATCCATTGCTGATCACTCCCTAATAAAGCAATATCAAGAGCAAGTACTTCCTCTGTCTTTCGTTGATGCACAGTTTGATACCTAATCGCGGCACCTGCCGCTGCAAAACGGTGCATTAAGGCAGCTTCCTGCTCAGATTGACTGCATTCAAAGAAATCGGAGCCATCCATCTTACTCCATTCGGACTCAAGGTATTCACGAGCTTCATTGATACCCTCATCACTCATGACAAGAATGAGGTAATGCTCAAAACGATCGCGGAAATCAAGCAATCGATTCGGCAAATGTTCGGGAAATAATCTGCTTAGATAATATAAAATCTGATCCGGCAGAAACTTTGGAATAAAGGGGATTTTATTGAGGTAATATTCTAGGCTGGATTTGAAAGCATATAAGCGAGGTAAACGCTTGGTCCCTATATGTTTAATGGAGAGAAAGATATCCTTGCCGTATTTTTTTGCCGTATCGAAAATTTCCCGGTTCATGTATTCACACATCTCGGGAAGCTCCCTGAATTGTTTTAGTATCTGCCTTCGCAGAAAGCCCAATTGATCCGGATTATTTGTTCCTAGGAAGAACACCTGCTTTTCTTCCGGCATAGGATAGGTGTCAACTCGCACTGCAAAGGCCGCCACTTTACCGGCGCTGCCGCTTACTTCATAAAGCCTGCTCGGATCAGCATTATAACGATTCGGTTTATCAGCATTAATATTGCGTATCCGGTCACTGTAATCCCGGTCGGATGCCGCCTTTTCCATATCGCAGATATCATCAGAGCAGAAACTTTCTGTTTCCAGAGTGGAAAATATCTCCTCGGGAGTTTCTCCGAGGTGATTAATTCCCAAGTGATTGACCAATTTCAGCTTTCCCTCTTTGTCCACCCGAGCAAAAAGAGAAAGCTCAGTATAAGATGAACCACGCTTACATAGCGCTCCACCAGCATTATTGGCGATTCCTCCGACCACAGTCGCACCAATGGTTGTCGAACCAATAACGGAGTGAGGCATACGGTTTACCTTTCGCAATTCCTGCTCCAACTCATGAAGTGTGGATCCCGGAAAAACAATTGCCTGCTTACCACCATCAAGAAGAATAATCTTCTTAATCCTAGTAATATTCACAACAACAACCTCCCGATCATAATCAAAACCACTTGGCGTAGACCCTTCAGTCAACCCGGTCTTGGTCGCCTGCATGACTATTGCACAGTTTCCCTCAACGCAGACCTCCAACACCCTCCATAATTGCAAAAGCGACTCAGGAAAAACAACCGCCAGAGCATAACCAGATCCAGAACGAAATCCGCTACGGTAATAGGCGGTTCGCCCATCACCAGTTAACACCCCCCTGTTGCTACAAACCTCCTTTAAATTTTTTACTAATTCCCTAGCAAGCATTGGTTCATTTTGGATTCAGTATTGAACCATAAAGACAGCACTAAATCCATATCTCCTTTGCATTCCAACCTGAAAGCGATCTCAGAAGCCAAAATAGCAATAAACTCATTGCGCCATAAACCAGCCGCATTGCAACTACCTAATCAAATTTAACCAACCGCAAAATCAGGTAAGGAATAAAGTTGAAGAACATCACCAACAGCTTGTAACCGGCAATCATTGTGTAGTGAATTTCATCAAATCTCTCCATGGAAATTTTGAACCATTGCGTATGCAACTTGAAAGCAAAGTCGTGCGCGAAAACAAGAATAAGGATCCAATAGAGCATGAATCCAAAATTAATGACTGTGCACCAACCCAAAAAGCTGCGGGCTTGCTTAAGCGTTATTTCCATTTGGCAATCTCTTCCATCAATTTCTTCAATTCTGAAACAACCTTAGGATGCTGATCAGCAAGATTGGTGGTTTCCCCGAGATCCGAATCTAGGTCATATAGTTCATCAACTTTCTTGCGTCCTTCCTCCACCGCATAGCCATGAAAATGCGCATTGGGCTTCAGATACTTCCACTTGCCCCTCCGCACACCGGCATTATGAAAATAAAAGTATTCTCGCCCTGTTTCACGCTGACCGAGTAGCAAACCCGATTGATCAATGCCATCAATGTGCCGATCTCGCGGCACGGTAAACCCACAAAGCTTGGCAAAGGTCGGCATAAAATCAATTGTGGCAAAGATTGCGTCATTAACTCGATCAGCGGGAACCTTTCCTGGCCAGCGCACAATACAGGGAAGGCGATAACCGGCCTCATAGGGTGACCCCTTACCGTTACGAAGTGGACCCGCTTCTCCCCAGAAAATGGAGTCTTTCGGGTGACCTTTCTTACGCTTGGTATACCTGTCCTGATTCCAAGGACCATTGTCACTGGTGTATATCACTAGCGTATCCCCGGATAGCTTCAGTTCATCCAATACATCTAGTAAGCGACCGGTTTCATAATCAAACTCCTCAACCACATCACCGTAGAGACCGCCTGCCGACTTACCGCGAAACTTGTCGGAGGCATCAATGATGGTGTGCATCATGGTGTGGGCCAGATAAAGTACGAAAGGCTTCTTTGGGTCACGCCTGTTTTTCAGAAAATCAATCGACTTATCGGTGTAGAGACGCGTCAGGCTACCCATATCTCTGGTGCTACCGGCAGCCTTGTTGTTCTCATGAAAATGCACCGTGCCGTTATCATTGGCACCCAATGCACCGAAATAGTAATCAAACCCCTGGGCATTGGGCATTCGTGGGATGATTGGCTTACGATTGGAGACATCCCATTTCCCGACACAGGCAGTCTGGTAACCTGCCTCGCTGACCAGTTCCGCCCACGTCACCTCGGCAGCAGGCATGCCCCAGCCGCCACTACGAATGGGTTGCCGACCGGTAAGCAAAGCCGATCGAGACGGGCCGCACACCGTTTGGGAATAAAAGGAAGTAAAGCGCGTGCCTTCCCTAGCCAGTTGATCCAGCCTTGGTGTCTTGTTCTTCGTGTTCCCGTAGCACGCCAGATCCGCATACCCCTGATCATCCGTGAAAATGATCAAAATATTTGGCTTTAAGGCCTCCTGATCCGCCCGAGTGCCCACCGCGGAAAATGCCAACAGGGATATCAATATTATTTTCATGATTTTTATCTAAACAATATATGCCTTGTGTCTCCTGCGACAATCCCACGGATACTCCTCGTGTAAGAGGGTCAAAACTCCGTTCAAGCCATCAATTGTGACACGGTGCCCGTGCTGTCGGCAAACCGTTCATCCTTTAATCCCATGACCTGTGCCTGGGTCAACCAGAGGTTGGCCAGCGGTGTGCCACCCTCCAGCTTCTTGTATTTACCATCCTCCTTGGGAACCGGTCCGGAGTTTGCTGAAAGGTTAATATGCTTACCCATAGTCAACCTGCCACCTCCAGAGCCTGCTACAATAATCGGCAAGGCACCGTATTGATGCGTGGAACCATCTCCAAGACCGGAGCCATAGGTGAAAATCGTATTATCTAGGAGAGAAGTTCCATTTGCCTCCCTGATGTTGTCCATCTTATTAAGCAAATAGGCAAATTGCTCCATGTGGAAACGGTCAACCTTAAGCAAGTCATCGATGTATTTGCCTTGGTTATGAGACATACCGTGATGGCTGCGAGGTTTCTCGAAGAGGCTCTCGAACAAATATGGGGTATCCCATCGCTCAGGACCAACCATAAAAGTCGCGACATTGGTCAGCCCGGTCTGCAGTGCCACCACCATCAAATCACCCATCAGGCGGATATATTCACCACGAGGCAGACGTGCCTCTGGGGGTTCATCGATATTGGCCTTTGCCAACTGGCCTCGCATTTTGTCGAGTTTTTCGGTTTGTTCCTCAATAGTGCGAATAGAATCAAAATATTCACTGAACTTCTGTTGGTCGCTATAACCAAGACGTCGCTTAAGTGAACGGGCATCCTCCAATACAAGGTCAGTGATATTACGGTAAGCACTGATCTCCTTGGTTCCGAACAAGCGCCGGTAAGCTTTGCGTGGATCACGTAAGGAGGGAGCCACGTGCCCGGTGCCATACCATGAAATGTTATCAAAATACATGGACTCCTTATTGTCCTTGTGACTGTTACAGCTGAACTCAAGAGTGCGGAAAGGGGTATCGCCCCCAATGACATCGGCAACCACGTGATCGAGGCTGCGGGCCAGCGGATACGGGGAATGGGTCACGGCATAGGCACTTGCGCTGGTCAGAAAACAAGAGGCACACTGCGCATGTACATCAGTACCCGGCTGAAAGGTGCGGTCCATTCCGGTGATCAGCGTCACCTTATCCCTCATCCTCTCAAGGGGCTGCATGGTGGGTGTCAACTCGAGCGGGCGCACTCCAAGAGGAATCTGCCTAACGCCCTCTGCCATCCTCTTACGGCTGCCGGTAAATTTCGGAATTCCCGCTTCTGCCTCACCTGGAAAGAACCCGCGGCGGACAACACCGATCGGAACATAAAACCAAGCAATCCGCTTTGCAGGCTCCGCCTTGCCTAAATTCTTGCTGAAACTCTCCATCCATGGCAGAGCCATGGTAGCTCCGCCCATGCCACGTAAAAAAGATCGTCGTGAGGTATGCGTCATTATTCTCCCTTTACCCTAACCGAATTTGAGTGTCCGGACGAGGCCGTTTTTTGTGAAATAGCCATCGGTTTACTAACAAACGGTCCACTTTGCGTGACACCGTGGATCAATTCCTTGATACTGTAATCTGCCGCAATCCCTCCCGCAACTATGGCATCAATTGCCGGCAAGTCTGAAGGAGTTAGTTCACGCCCAAGGGCAAAAGAAAGCAGGTGCTCAGAAAAAGCACGGGTAAACCTGTCCTTCTCGGCCAGAATCGCCTTTTTGAAATCGACGACATCCTTGAACTTGTATTTGCGAAAAAGTGTCCCCGAGGAATCCACCTCACGTCCGTTCTCATAGCGCTCACGCCAACGCCCAACGGCATCAAAATTCTCCAGAACAAATCCAAGGGGGTCGAGTTGTTCATGGCAACCTGCGCAATCAGCCCGTTCCCGATGAGCAGCAAACCGCTCTCGTAAAGTCAGGTTCTTGGACTCTTTCTCCTCCTCATCAAACGGAGGCACATCGGCAGGTGGAGGCTCCGGCGGATCATTGAATATCACCCCGGCAATCCATGCCCCACGGGTAATTGGCTTGGTCTCACTCGGACCTGAAGTCATTGTCATCACCGCCGCATTGGTAATCATGCCGCCCTGGCGCTTATCGGATACCGGCTGCCGCTTAAAATGCAGAGTGACCGGACCGCCAAGTCTCTCCTTGGTCGGCTCGCCATGCCACTTGCGCAGGCGCGGTGTTCTGTAGGTAAAATCGGAATCAATAAACTCCAGAATGGAACGATTTTCGATTAGCACCGTTTCAAAAAGCAACAACGGCTCCATCATCATGTCCATGCTGGTACGATAATTAGGAGGCGCATAGTAGAAGTCACTGAAAATCTTCTCATCAGGAATCGATGAGATAATGCGCTCCAGCTGCAGCCACTGGGAAGGAAAGCTGTCGCAAAACCGCTTGAGTTTACGATCGAGCAACATGCGGCTTACCTGCCCCTTAAGAACTTCCTTATCGTTTAACTGTCCATTCCCGGCCAGCTCAAGCAGCTTGTCATCGGGAATACTGCCCCACAGGAAGAAAGACAAACGAGAAGCCAATTCGTATCCTTCCAGTGGCTCGATTTTCTGCCCGTCCGCCGGCTTATCATACAAGTAAAGGAACTGCGGTGAGGCCAGCACCGCCGAGACAACCTCCTTCATAGCCTCGGTAAATTCCTTGCCCGACTTAACCTGTCCGGTCACGTAGTTGACATATCGCTCTAAAACATCTTCTTCCGCAGGCCTACGAAATGCCCTGCGCAGGAAAATAGTTAGGCGTTTGCGCACCTCTTCATCAAGTTGTGCCGCCTTGGCAGGAGGGACAAAAAATTCCTGCCAAATTCCCACGAAACGCTTGTCAAAATTTGAGCTCTGCACGATGCGGCGGCCAAGCTTAAAGAAAGCGTCCATTAGCATGGGTGAGAGTGTCAGGTGATCACCCCGATTGTCATAACCATGCTCGGCACGCAGATCCTGGGGAAAGGGCCCCACCCCGGCTAATCGTGGCTCAATGAGTGCGGATTTACCCAGCTGCCGACTGCTGACTACCACTTCCTTGGGCATCTTGCCGGTTTCCGGGCGGAAATATCCGGAACGGTCCCGCATCATCCTCTCTGGCAATGGAAACACCACAACCTTAAGCTTCAGTAAATCCATGACCGCATTATTGTATTGAAAGCGATTCATTCTACGGATGGGTGTAGGCGCATATCCACGGCTGGCAACCGCTCCCTTATTGAGGATTTTCTGCAACTCGAGCACCATTTGATTGCGCAGATCCGGCTCCAGATCCGGCTCCTTCTCCGGCGGCATCTCATGCTCATCAAGCACATCTAGGATGTCCTGCAACTGATCCAGATCAGAGAGAAGATCATCAACTCCCTTAATCTTGATCAGGTTCACCTTGCCCTTCACCTTACCGTCCTGACCGTGGCACTTCACACAGCTTTGCTGAAAAACCGGTTGAATCAGATCGGCAAAGACCTTGTCATCCGCAGGCTTTGCGCCAAGCGGACTCCAACACACCATTACGGCAATCCAATAAACTAATGTCTGCCACCTCATCATGTAGTGCTGGCATTCTCGCACCTTCGTTAATCTACTTCAACAGCTTACGCAGAAAATACAGCAGTATCCCTTACGCTCACGAAAACGCCTGCCGTCTTCTCTTGAGCACGCACCCCATCCGGTGTTCCTGCTAGCAGACCGGCAGGAAATATTTACAGTATAATCAAGGGTGTATTGACTTTAACTGGAGTTAGAGGAAAGATTTTTAGATGCGTTTTTCCCTTCGATTTTACCTCAAAATGGTCGCCCTTTGTTTGTGCGGTGTTTTTCTGCCTGTGCAAGAAAGCCGCACAGAGAACATTCGATTCACCAGTGTCCCTGACATTTTCAACTGGAACATCAGTAACCCCCAACCTGGATGGGAAGAAACGCTCGACTGGTTTTTTGATCACCTTCAGAAAGATGGCCCTGACTTTACCCTGAATGCGGGCGACATCATGGATGCTCGCTGGTGGGAGGACGAAGCTCAGGTAAAAAAGAAAACGGAAGAATACTGGTCCGGTTTCAAGAAGCGTTTCGATGATCGCAAGATGACTGTTTATGTTGCCCCAGGCGATCATGAATATGGAGATGATGGAGGGTTAAAGATCGGTCACATCGCACGGGCCTTTGGTGAACAATTCACGCGGTTGATGGGGATGCCAAAAAATGGACCTGCTAATCATATTGGCCGTACATTCTCCGTCCGGAAGGACAACCTCCTCGTGATCACTCTTGATACATTTGAAGATCAAGGAAAACGGTTTGGATACACGGTCGGTAAAGAGCAGCTAGTCTGGCTGGAGAAGACGTTTCAGGCCAATGCAGATGCGGAGTTCATCATTGTGCAGGGGCACCTTCCAATTGTCGGTCCTGTTCGGAGCAAGAATTCCAGCGCGAGCATGTTGAAAGGCGGCACGGATTCGGACCTGTGGAAACTCATGGTGAAACACGGAGTTCATGTCTATCTGTGCGGAGAACATCACCGTATCACAGTCAAGAAGCAGGATGGAATCTGGCAAATTGTGCATGGAGCCCTCTGGGGCACACAGACCGATTTGAATTACCTTCGAGGATCAGTGCGTCCAACGGAAATGACCCTGCAACTGCTGGAGTTCGATGTTGATTACAGCGGAGGATATATTGGCGATCATCCACACCGGGGTGCGAAGAATAAGCCTAGGGAGAATGTCACGCTCAAAGCGAAAACCAAAAGCGACGGTCCCCGCGTTACCGGAACTCTGGTCTTGTCGGCAAACCCCAAACAACCTGTTGCTGTTACCAAGGCCACAGGATGGTTTGAAAAGACAACCCCATCCAAGTAGATACCAGCTCTGATTCCAGAGAATTAAGCAAAAAAAGAAACCAGAGTGCGTCATCACCGTCAATCTCGCTCTTGCTACTTCCCGCTTGGAAGTGAACTAATTGTCGGGCGGCGATGGCACACTTGCTCCTGCCCGCTGGATTGCCGGAACGGGCTTACCGCTCAACAATTTCCTTAGCGTTGGCATGACGGTCTTTACCCAGAGGTCGGCTCCTGCGGGGCTGGGATGAAGCAAGTCCCACATCAATTCCGTGTTGATGCGACCATCAGGCTGGAGGAAGACGTGGTTGACGTCCATCCAGAAAACTTTTTTGCCGTCAGCCAGCCGACTGGTGAGCTCACCAGCACCACGACAGGTCTCAATACACTTAACTGACGAATTGAATACTGGCGGACTAATGCCCTTCTCATCGTCACCGCCGCGGGGAAAGATCCTCAGAATCAAGACCTTGGTCCCCGGATGACGTTTCCGGATAGTTTCCACGATTGCCTTCGTGCCGGCGAAGACCTGCTCAGCAGTGTGAACTTTCTTGAAGTTTCGATCGTCCGTGTTGTTGGTTCCTATTAGAAGAACGAACACTTTGGGTGCTTGCTTGAAGTCGAGCTCACCGTTCTGAAGATTCCAGAGGATCTGTTCGGTCCGATAACCATTGTATCCTAGGTTGATAGCGTTGAGGGGAGCGAAGTGCCTGTTCCAGACTGCCTTCATCGGCCCATACTTGCCCCCCAGTTCTCCGAGTGTGTGAGTGATCGAGTCCCCGACCAGAACCACATCGTAACTCCCATTTCTAACCGCCTTCACTTTCTGATCGTGTCGAGCACTAGGCGAAGGGCGAGGAAAGTCCGCATCACCGGGTGATGGTATCCGGTCTTTCACCTTACCCCCGTCACCAAAAGCGGAAACATTCAGGAACAAAGGCAGGAGAGCAACATTA
>CALCSP010000259.1 GCA_937893785.1 uncultured Verrucomicrobiales bacterium | reverse complement strand
TCATCGAATAACAAAAAAACACGCGCCTACCTTTTCCTTAAAATTCTCAGCTAAGAACTCATAACAGCTAGATCCTGATGCCCCCCAAAGATATTCCCGACAACCTGGCAAGCCAGTGGGCAGTCGTGAATTGTCTATTCTGTAAGAAGCAAGTCAGGATTCGTGCTGGAAGTCGGCTCAGCAAGCTGGCCTGCCCATATTGCAGTAAACCTCTCGGCAACGAAGATGAACCTCACCAAACCTCCAGTTCCTCCGCAACAAAAAAACCAACCACACATTCCAACCCGCAACGCCAGCGAAGAGTAACGGCAAAAAACACACCGATCTGGGACAGCAATCCGGAACCGCAAACAATACCGGGGCAGGATGACACTACGGAATTCCTCGAGATTGATCCCAATGATAGAAGTCAGATGCGCTTGCGCAGGGTTCGGCGAAAGGTTCATCTTCGTCCGTGGCAAAAAGCCAAACGCATCCTTGTCTACTCACTGCTGGTCATCATTGCCGTTGCCAGTGTATCTTTGTTGACGATTCTTGTTTTCCGGGGCGGAAACACAGTCACTGCAGACCTGAATAAGCCCGAAATACCAGACCCAAAAATTTCGGAATTATCGAATCCCGATCCTGCCCCAGAAATTCGGGGAGCAAGTGACACACGCCAGAATCCTCTATCGAACATCAAGCCTGAAAACGAAATACCCGCTTCCATCACCGGTGAAGAACGGGATACGTGCCTTGATATCATCCATTCCTTTGCGGTCGCAAAAACCCCGGAAGAGAGGATGGCACTGGTTGTTCATCCTGAAATCACGGGTGAGCGCATGAAGAGGAAACGCCTCCACCCGGAAAATGAAACCTACAGTGAAATCATTGACAGTAATAAGTTGAGACTGGAAAGCGGCAAGTTTGCCATCCTACTCGCTGTCAGGATTGGCAACCTTGACCAACAACGTTATTTTGCGTTTATTCAGAGCAGCAGGGACGACATCAAAATGCATTGGGAGGTTTCCTTCGGATACCAGCC
>CALCSP010000258.1 GCA_937893785.1 uncultured Verrucomicrobiales bacterium | reverse complement strand
GCTCGACCAGCCCATTGATACGGTCTCGTTCCGCTTTAAGACCATTCTCAGCAGCCATCACTTCATCTCGCATTTTATCCATCAAGGATTTGAAACGAGTGTGATTTTTGAAAATATACCCAACATCAATGACGGCTTGATGAGTCGCTGGGGGTCTTGCGCCCTGAGCCTGAACGGTGTTTAAAGGAAGACTTATAATCATGCCGACAAACAGACCGATTAAACTTCCATGAATAGCCAAATGTCGCTTCACGAGATGCACTCCTTGCGTAATTGTCACGAGAAAACCGCCTAAACCTGACGCCTTTCCGGCACGTTCGCGAGAACCAATATCGCGGAACGATGAAAGGGATATTGGCAGGCATGGCAATATGGCTCAAGATCAATTAAATGCCTAAAAACAGGACATCAGCGAGGGTCGCCAAGCGTAACCGAGAGAGTCACCTCTTTACCATTCCTGCGAACAACCACAGGAACGGTCTCTCCCGCCTTGTGTTTACGAAGCGCACTATCAAAATCCTCGAGACCCGAAATCGCACTTTCACCCAATCTCACAATGACATCACCGCCTTCAAGGCCAGCTTCGGCAGCAGGTGACTTTTTTGAGACTCCCGTAATTGCGTAGCCGCCGCCTGGCTTTGCAAAATCAGGAATACTACCAAAGTAGGGGCGGTCCCCACCGCCTCCCATGAATGGTTTGCTTGCCACTTCGAGATACTTAGGGGGGGTGGTCACCGTTGCCAGCTCACGAACTACATTAGCGACAAGACGACTAATCCTTGCCATCCCTGCGTAATTAACTTTGTCGGCGGTGTCGGTGGGGCGGTGGTAGTCAGTATGAGAACCCGTAAAGAGATGAAGCACTGGGATTTTACGGGCATAAAAACTTGAGTGATCACTCGGGCCAAAGCCACCGGGCTCTTTTGCTATACCGAAACCTGCTTGTAACGCAAGACGATCTACCATCGCATCAAGCCCGGTTCCGGTTCCGGTTCCGTGGACAATTACCTTCTCATCAACGAGCCTGCCAACCATATCAAGATTGACCATTGCAGCAGTTCGCTTTAATGGCAGCAAAGGGTTGGCTACATAATGCCCACTTCCAAGGAGACCTCGCTCTTCACCGGCAAATGCAATGAACACAATGGTTCGCGGAAAAGGTCCCTCTGCCCGCAGTTGCCTCGCCACCTCTAACAGGGCTGCCGTGCCACTTGCGTTATCATCGGCACCGTGATGGATAGCCCGCGTTCCTGGTGCGAGTGAGCTGCTATCCCCGTAACCCAAATGATCATAATGAGCACCAAGAACAACCACATCGGGCGCATCAGTTTCGTCGTCACCAAAACCAACACCAGGAATCACACCCACGATATTTTCAGCATCTGTCTGCTGCCGCTGAATCGTTATCTCCCCTTTCAACCGCCATCCGTCAAGCACCCGACTCTGAGGCTCCAGTGTGC
>CALCSP010000257.1 GCA_937893785.1 uncultured Verrucomicrobiales bacterium | reverse complement strand
TCAGCCTACGCAACTGCCCTCAACCGTCCAGTCCTTTTGGAGGCTCCCCAACGCGCTTAAGGATTTTTGCAGGGAGGGTCAGGTGCCACTGCCGGACTCATTAAGCCGTTATAAAATTCCATACAATTTACAGTATGCAGGATTTATATACATGCGGTAAGCTGATGGGCGTAAGCAGGTTCTGGTGGTGACTGCGGCGGTGTTGTTGATTGGTTGTAGCCATCCATCCGCAATCTGTGAGGAGGCTGAAAGGAGAGGCTAGAGATAATGAAATATGATCCACTTGCCATGGAGTTTAATGATTTCTACGAGAGGAAAATTAAGCCTAACTTACTGGAATTGGAACAGGAACGGAAAAAGCTTTGTGTAAGACTCCTGAAATCAAACGCCATTGCTGCCTTGGCTTTCCCTGGTGTTTTTCTGGCTGTCGTGCTTATCCCTGCTATTCATGATGGAGATCAGAATCTTCTGATCAGTCTCCCTATTTTTTGCGTGATCTTTTACCTATCTGGATTCATCCTGCTACTTAGTTGGGGGATAACCCTGTTTAGGTTTAAATCAGTCGAAGAGCAAAGATCGCTATATTTGGATGGTTTCAGTCAGTGGATTATGGATCCATTGGTCACGTTTATTAACCCGAGTTTCACTTATTCCCGAAGAAGCAGCCTCTCCGAATCTGAGTTTAAGAATAGCGGGTTGTATGGCTCTTATGATGTAGAATATGGGCCGATTTGGGGCACCCCCATTCCCTCGGGCGCAATATTTATCTCAGAAGATGAAATCATTGGCGAATACGAGGGGGTGCATACCAGATTCTCAGAATGCGAACTGTATACCGTAAAAGGATCAGGGAAAAGCAGCCACACCGTATATCATTTCAAGGGATTGTTCATCACCTCTAGGCCCAAAAATAGACAGGAGCATCAGGAACACACCATGGTTGTTCCGGTTCAAAGATACCATATGCACTGGGCGGTCAAATTTATTATCTTTATTGCTGTATTCTTCGGAGGAATTATCGCCTCTTGCCTGCTTTTCAGTATTATTTATCAAGCTGTAGAATTCTTTAATTCAATTTCATTTCTTCCGGATCTACCGATTAAACAGTGGCATGTTATCATATTGGGAGTGGTCACATATTTTGTCTCCATCTGGAAATTATATTCTTGGCTAGAAAAAGAGCCTCCGCCGAATCCCGATTTAAAAAGCATCCTCAATAACCCAAGTGCCAACAACAAGAAGCTGACTCAGATCACCCATTACTTCCCTGCCTTGCAGGGAAGGTTTGATGTCCTAAGTGATGATCCTCAGGCCGCATCAAAGACATTGGACCAAAAGACCTTGAGACACCTGATGGAATTTCACGATGAGATTAATCGTAATATCCGTATCGCCTTCATCGGAGATAAGATACAGACGGCTATATGGCATGAGGAAACTATTCGGGCCCCAAGAATCTGGCGAACTATCTTGAATAAAAAATATATCCAAGGGTTTTTGCAGGAATATTCGACAGTCTTGAAAGTCGTTAACTCAGCCCTTTCCAGATAGATGAAGAGAAACGAAGCTCCGTCGAGTTGGTCTGGAGAGCGCGTTTTAAGAAACGGGAGGCTTTTTTTTGACGACCGGCAATTCATCACCATCTCACCTTCAACAGTGGTGCTTAAGGGTTAAAGGCGGGAACCGATCCGCAGACAACACAGTACTGCGCTTGAAGCCCCTCTTGGTTGCGTCCTTGGAGGGCTTCTTTGCTTTCAGGTTGTCAGGATAGGGGGAGCTTTTCTTGACGGCTGGGTCCTGGTCGGCATATTTAAATACCAGGTAAAAGCCAAAGGTCCGGTGAGGAGAAGCAGTGGGCCTGGGTTGGTTAAAGCCTCTCCGTGTCGCCCAATGCGCCACGGGGTGGCTTTTTAGTTATTGCAGCATTTGCGGGAGTCTTACATCAGGAATAAAGAACGGAGAACAGGACGCAGTCGATATGAAGATTGGGATCCGTTCGCATAGGCCTATCCCCACGCGCCCCGGGGAGGTTCTCTCACTGCCGGCACATCAGAACCGGTCGCAGAATTTTTGACGAGCATAGAGAGATGTGGAAGGATGAATATGAAGGTTGCTAGGTTTCACCGCCCTTGACAGCAACCTTTTCTAGCCTCCAATCCTGGGGGTTGACGATCGGCTCTTCATCATCATCTTATACATACGGCGGTGCTCAAGGGTTAAAGGCGGGAACTGATCCGCAGAGAACACAGCACTGCGCTTGAAGCTCTTCTCGGTTGCGTCCTTGGGGAGCTTCTCTGCTTTCAGGATTCTAGGCAAGGGTGGGGGATCGTAACGCCGCAGACGCAATTCTTGGACGCTACTTTTCTTAGGGTTGAATGCGGTAAAGCAGTGCTAAACCACGCCTTCAAAATACCTGATAAATCCGTTGCAGACCACAACCTAGTTTGCCTTGCATAGAGTTTCTGCATG
>CALCSP010000256.1 GCA_937893785.1 uncultured Verrucomicrobiales bacterium | reverse complement strand
TTTCAATGGTCTTCTTATCGATCCGTTCAGCAAATTCGATTGGTAATGGCATGATGTCATGTGGTGGCAGCCTTTTTCCATTGCTGCATTTGTTTTGACCATTCATAGCTTCGACGCTGAATTACTCAACTGCAATCGTGCTTTCCTTGATGGATTCGGAAAAAGGGCCGTTTTTTGATGCCGGAAAGCAGTAATTTTGTTAATTTTTTTACAGGAGATGTGAGGCAACTGAGTCGGCCAGCAACTTACCTTTTTCAGTCAGGACAATGTTCCCATCCCGTTTCTTAATCAGTCCTTCATCGGCCAGATCGTTTATCTTATTCTCCGAAGCTGCAAGGATGTCCATTCCGATTCCGTTCTTGGTCCTTAGTTGCAAGGCGATGCGCTCGGCGCGGAATGCGGCGGCATCAATATGCTCATATTCGGTCACCAGTCCCGCGAGGTTATTGCGGGTAACCTGATTTATGTATTCCGTGGTATTGGCAATGTTGCGCCAGCGCGTACCCTGAAAAGTGGTGAAAGCCCCCGGACCGATCCCCAGGTAATCCGCTCCTGACCAATACGCTGAGTTGTGCTTCGAATGATGCCCGGGTTTTGCATAATTGGAAATTTCGTAGTGCTCAAATCCTGCCTGTCCAAGAATTTCTGTGGTATGTGTGAAGAAGGCAACATCTCGAGAGGTATCTTCTTGGAATTCTCCCTGACTGAGGCGGTCGAAGAACTCGGTGTCTTCCTCGTAGTTTAGGTTGTAGGCCGACACATGGTCCGGGCTGAGTTCCACCGTGTGTTCAAGATCTGCCAGCCAACTTTCGGGCGACTGTCCAGGAATAGAGAACATCATGTCGATATTCAGGCTCTTAAAGCCGCATGCTCTTAATGTCTCAAATGATGCGCGTGCATCTTCAGGGCTGTGATCCCGTCCCAGTGTGGATAGTGTCGTAGGTGTCCATGACTGGATTCCGAGACTCACTCGCGTGATGCCTGAATCACGCATGAGTTGTGCCTTGTCACGCTTAAAGGTGGCCGGGTTTGCTTCAATTCCCCACTCGGTGAGGGCCTTCAGATCAACCGTATCTGCAATTCCCTCAAGCAGTTTGTCTAGGTGCTTTATTGAAAGGGTAGTTGGTGTTCCTCCACCCATGTAGATTGTCTCGGGGGCGAGGTTGCACTCCCTTGATCGCATCTTTAGTTCGGCAAGTAGAGAATGGATAAAAGCGTTCTGGTCGGTTCCACCCGGAGTGTGTTTGTAAAAATTACAGTAAGGACAAATGCGGTGACAGAACGGTACGTGGATGTATAAGTGTCGAACCATGACTGCTGTGCTATGATAGTGGAAGCTCGGGCGATTGCCAATGGATGACTTTGAACGTGAACTTGGTGGCGACTTACTGGCTTCGGTTTCGCGAAGCTTCTATTTGTCCCTAAAGATATTGCCTCGTGAAATAAGGAATGCTGCTAGTCTGGGTTATCTCCTTGCCCGAGCGACTGATACGGTTGCCGATACACAAGCAATTGCCACTGAAGAAAGGTTGCAGGTGCTCGCTGCGATGGGGCAAGCGGTGGCAGGGGAGGGAGTTGTGCCGGATTTTACTCAATTGCTAGGTAAAAAAGGGGGGGAGGAAAATACGGATGCTGAGTTGGAGTGTTTGCGTCAATTTCGATCCTTGTTGGGATATTTTGACCACATGCCTGAATCGCAGGTAGAGGCGATCAAGCGCGTTGTTGCTTCCATAGTTAGGGGGCAAACCGATGATATTAGGCGATTTTCTGGAGTTCAATGTGCGGTGTTGGAATCAGGGCAACAGCTTGAGCAGTATACCTATGATGTTGCGGGGTGCGTTGGTGTCTTCTGGACCGAGCTCGGATATGGTGCCTATGGCGATAGCTATGCAGTTTTGCCCCGACAAGAGATGGAGCAGTTGGGCAAGGAGTATGGGAAGGCTTTGCAGTTGATTAATATTCTGCGCGACTTTCCGGAAGACCTGCAATCGGGACGTTGTTATATTCCTGCAGTGGACCCGGAATCTGGAGGCAGGAAGATATGGGAGCAAGATGCGCTTGTCTGGCGTAGACGGTGCAGGGAATTACTGACTTCTGCCGGGAAATATATCGATGCGGTTAATTCACGCCGTCTTCGGCTGGCCACTGCTTTGCCTGCACTAATCGGTGCACAAACATTGGCGCTTCTCAGTGAAGCGAAGTGGGAGCAGGTAGAGCAAAGAATCAAGGTCGAGCGCAAGCAGGTCAAAGTTCTATTGAGGAAGGCTCTCATTGCCAGCTTCAGACGTCGCAGTCTCGGAAAGCTTTTTGAAGA
>CALCSP010000255.1 GCA_937893785.1 uncultured Verrucomicrobiales bacterium | reverse complement strand
GCATCTTCTTATGTGATGGGAAGATGCTTGAGCCTTTCCTAAAATTATTGTAAGAAAAGTGCATGAAATTTCTCTTTGTTTTCTTGGTCTTGTCTTTTTTAAGTATTGGTCCGTCTGTCGCCGATACTGTTGGGCATTGGCGATTTGATTCTGAGGATGCACTGGTCGACTCGCAGATCAGTGTGGCAGTCAATGTAGCTAATCCTGGAACGCATGATGCGGTATCTGCCGGAGGAGAGCCTTTATTCTCAAGTGATGTTCCTGCTGGCAAGATTTATGACCCGGTTGCCGATGAGACACTGGCTAATGGTTACTCAATGAATGCCGGGGCCGCGAACTCAAGGGTTAGAGTAGCAGATTCCGAGGACTTCAATACGAGCTTCACTATTGAGCTTTTCATTAAGGTGATTGGTGAGCCTAACGGTTATCCTTCCTTTGTGAGGAGGCAGGAAGCAAGGGATCTGGGATGGCAGATTGACTTTGACGGAAACAAGAACGGACTTTACTACGGCAGGCCGCGTACGCGCTGGGATACACCTGCTGGCGGGGTGCCCGATAATGTCGATGAGAAGGATGTTGATGAAAACGTCAATTTTGTCGTTACAACTATTGGCGGGAAGCATGCAGCAAGAATCTTTGTCGATACCGGCGCCAAAGATGAAGCCGGTGCTGATGTCGGACTTCAGAATACAGCCAATATTATCGACTATATCTTCAATGCGGGTAGTCCGAACCCCAGTGAGCAGAAGGTGTCCCTTCAGGGTGACGGGATCAACGATGACTCAAGGTGGCACCACCTTGCACTTGCCTTCAATGAAAGTTCTGGCGAAATATCCTACTACCTTGATTACGTTCTCACCCAGAAAAGGACTTTGTCTGATAGTGAGGCAAACGGGTATACGCATCCAGCCTCTTATATCGATCTGGGCAAGCTAACCAATCAGTCATTTGGTTTGCTTGTTGATGAAATTCGTTATTCCAATGTGATTCTTTCACCCGAAAAATTCCTCAGAGTTACCGGACAGGATGTTAATCCGGCAACGATTGCTCACTGGCGAATGGACGGGGTTGGGGCTCGTGATGAGGGGGTTA
Source organism: uncultured Verrucomicrobiales bacterium (assembly GCA_937893785.1). GTDB lineage: Bacteria > Verrucomicrobiota > Verrucomicrobiia > Verrucomicrobiales > DEV007 > CACIUL01. The sequence continues at coordinate 1,236 of CALCSP010000255.1, read as the reverse complement.
TCAGCACGGTTTCCAATGAGGTTTCTCCACTGCGCTCAGTGGTCAGGACTTCCGGTGAACCTCTTTACTCTGCCGACGTGCCAGGGCCTATTATTGTTGATCCGGCCACGGATTCAACTTTTGACAATGCGTTTTCCTTCAATGCAGCGACCGCCTACTCAAGGCTTGGCAGTGTGGATGATCCGGAATTCAATACTTCCTTTACGATCGAGATGTTTATGAAGGTGAGCGGAGAGCCGAAGGCATACGATAGTTTCATGCAGCGGTTTGAAGGCAATGACCTGCGATGGCAGATTGATTTTGACCATAACAGGAATGGATCTTATGGGCGTGTGCGCAGTCGCTGGGATACGCCTGCAGGTGGGGTGTCGGACAATGTGGCAGAGAATGGTGTTGACGAGAATTTCAATTTTTCTGTTGGCCCGACAGGGGGTGCGAATGTTCCGGAACAGAACCGCATCTTTATTGATACTGACCTTGGCGACGGGTTGGTGAGTAGTTACGATGACGAGACAGACTGGTCGCTCGATGGAGACGGTTTCAATGACCGCGATGTTTGGCATCACGTGGCGGTGACATTTGATGAAGATAGTCAGGAGATTGCCTTCTATTTCAATTATGAGTTGATGCAGTCAAGAATTCTACAGGACACAGCAGAGAATGGTTATACCCACCCGGCTGCCGGGATCCTCTTCGGTAAGTATCAAAACACGGAATATGGGTTGTTTTTTGACGAGGTGCGTTACTCTGCCGGAGTCCTTGATCCGTCGTTGTTTTTGAAAGCTGTGGATTCAGTAGCGGAGCCCTTTGAAATCACTGGTTTCAATTATAAGGAGGAGGGGAATACATTTGTTATCCAGTGGCGCTCTGAGCCTGGTGTCTTTTACTCGATCGATCGCATGAATAATACAGATGGGCAGTGGGAGGAACTTGAGGATGCGCTGATTGCCGATGGCGAGGTTATGGAGTTTGAGGACACTAGCTTGGAAGAGGGCCGCAAAAAAGCGATCTACCGAGTCAGGGTTTCTCAGTAGCTCCCCAATCTTGGGTGTATTGATTTAGGCTTTGCGTGAAAGGCTTGCCGTCTTGGGCAGTGAATGACATTCACTGCATTGTCTGCTCCAGAAGAAAGTACCGATGGTCGGACTCGAACCGACACGTCCAAAGGACAACGGATTTTGAATCCGTCGCGTCTACCAATTCCGCCACATCGGCTTCTTCAGCATCAAGGTTTCT
>CALCSP010000254.1 GCA_937893785.1 uncultured Verrucomicrobiales bacterium | reverse complement strand
TCGCTGATCAGAGGCGAACTGTCAACCACATTTTGGGTCTTTTAAGGCTGGAATTAGCTCGGCCTCCAGTAGGTGAGGGAGGATTAAATTTCTTATGGATTACAGAATTCCCTTTATTTGAATCTGTAACAGACAGCGGCGAGCCGATACCCGCACACCACCCCTTCACTATGCCGCATCCTGATGATCTTGCGATGCTGGATACTGCCTCAGGTGCAGAATATTTATCAATTCGATCTCAAGCCTATGACCTTGTTCTTAACGGATGGGAATTAGGCTCAGGAAGCGTGAGGATTCACAAGAAAGATATTCAGGCAAAGATTTTTAACATGTTAGGAATTCAAGATGAAGAAGCTGAGCAAAAATTTGGATTCTTGCTCGACGCTTTTAAATATGGGGCCCCTCCTCATGCCGGATTCGCATTTGGTATTGACCGTCTTGTCGCTTTGCTTGCAGGGGAAGAGAATATTCGTGAGGTTATTGCATTTCCAAAAACGCAGTCGGGAAGCGATCCTTTAACTAATGCGCCAACACCTCTTGATTCAACACACCTTGAAGAGTTGGGTCTAAGGTTATCCCCGGATACAACCTGATTTAGTCGCTACTATCTGAGGGGGTGATTAGGTAGATGCCTTCCGCTACTTTCTCAAACGTTCCTTCTGTGCCAAATGCTAGGCCTGAGAAAAAATCGACAATTCTCCGGCCTACGTCCTTCGGCTCCGCAATTAAATTAATTATTGTTGGGTTCCCATCCTTGTAGCTTTGAGCAGGAGGCATTACGTCCTCAAAACTTGTAACGTCAAACCGGTTGGAATCAAGAGAAGTCATAAAGAAATGATATCTTAGCTAGGCAGGCATGTCCGCACAACTTCAAAACCATGACTCAGTAGACTCTTGAAACTGATGTGCTTTGGATAAGTAGTTAAAATTTCATGCTTGAATCTGGCTTGTAAAGGGTCCTAAGTCAGCTATGGTGTAAGTATGTTTAAGAGAATTATCTGGATTGCTGCGGGATTTGGTGCTGGACTGAGTTCATCTCTTTGGATGAAACGAGTGGTTAAGAAACGTGCGACTGAATATTCGGCTTCAGTTGCAGCAAACTTTCTTGAGAATAGTGTCAAAGCTACAAAATCAACGATTTCCGGCGTGGCTGGTGAAGGCAAGCGAATCGCAGGAAAATACCAAGACAGGCTTCCTAACCGTGCGGGGAAGAATTCCCGAAACGGCATTCTGATCCTAAACGATTAATAAACAAATCAGGGCGAAAAGCGCGCAATAATATAACAATGCGTTGGCATAAAATTATGCGTTGTTATTGCACTGTAGGATTGTTTTAATGAAAGCCAGAGAACTCAGAAGCGCGTTTACTACTTTTTTTGAAAAACGAGGCCATGAGGTTGTACCCTCTGCAAGTCTGATTCCTCACGATGACACAATTCTTTTCACGAATGCAGGAATGGTCCCTTTCAAAAATTATTTCCTCGGTATCGAGAATCCTCCATACAGACGTGCAACGACAGTGCAAAAGTGTGTTCGGGCTGGAGGAAAGCATAATGACTTGGATGAGGTTGGCAGAACAAGTCGGCACCTAACTTTCTTCGAGATGATGGGAAATTTCAGTTTCGGCGATTATTTTAAGGAGGAAGCTATACCTTTAGCGTGGGAGTTTTTCACTGATGTACTCCAACTAGATCCTGAAAGACTTTGGGTAACTGTTCATCATACGGATGAGGAAGCTGCTCAGATATGGGAACAAAAAGTAGGTGTCCCACCGGATCGTATACAAAGACTTGGTGAGGACAATTGGTGGCGAATGGCCGACACAGGTCCCAATGGTCCTTGCTCAGAGATTTTCTGGGACAAAGGTGAAAAGTATGGACCTCCAGGGGGGCCTGAAAACCCCGCTTCTGATGAGCGATACATTGAAATCTGGAATCTTGTATTTATGCAGTTTGATCAACAGTCTGATGGTGAGCAAATCCCCCTTCCAAGACCATCAATTGATACGGGGGCGGGCTTAGAGCGAGTTTTGTCGGTAATGCAAAATGTAGATGCTGTTTGGGAGCTTGATGAGTTCCAAACACTTCTTGAGGCTGCAGAGGCGATTACAGGAGTGGCAAAAGACTCCGAAAACAGCACTCTTGTGTCCTT
>CALCSP010000253.1 GCA_937893785.1 uncultured Verrucomicrobiales bacterium | reverse complement strand
GCTGTCGTAGTAAATGGGAATATCGATCATTCTCAATGAGCTCAGAAATGAAATGAATCAAAGTCAGTAATCACAGTGATTGCATTCCACCCTTTACCAAAGATGATTGAATAAGCAAGAGCAATGGAGTAAGGGGTTGTAGCTCCTCAATGCCCTGTTAATATCTTGCTAACTATAAGAATGTGACGATGATAGCATTTTCAACCTGCTGGAACAGTAATCGCCACACCGACGGATTATCCGCAATTGAAGAAATTCAAAGAATAGGTTTTGATGCAATTGAAATAAGTCACGGCTTGAAGGTCTCCTTACTCCCTGGCATTCAGCAGGCCATAAAAGAGGAAAAGATAAAGGTTTTTGGGTTACACAATTTCTGTCCATCCCCTGTCGAAGTAATGATCGATGCTCCGGATTGCTACGAATTTACTTCTCATCGCGCTTTTGACAGGAAAAGATCACTTGATCTCACATTAACCACCCTAGAGAATGCAGCATCTCTAGGGGCACAATATGTGGTGGTGCATATGGGAAGCATTCCCATGAAAAGATTATCACCATTGCTCGAAAAACTGCAAAAGGATGGGCGTGGGGCATCAAGGAAATACGTAAAGACAAAACTGGACTTGATCCGCAAACGAAAATCGAAGGCTAGCTTTTATCTTGATCGTGCCACTGAAGCATTAAGCCTTATTGAAAAGAGGGCTAGCGAACTTGGAGTCTCTGTTGGGGTGGAAAGTCGAAGCGCCTACGAAGACCTGCCCAATGAGGAAGAAATGCTTAGTTTAATGGAGCAATTCTCCTCTTCAAAATGGGTGGGTTACTGGCATGATTTTGGGCATGTCCAAAGGAAGCACAACCTTGGACTTCTTGACCATGAACAGTGGCTCGCAAAAATCTCGCCACATCTCATCGGCTGCCATTTGCATGACGTCGAGTGGCCGGTTAGAGATCACCGCGTTCCCTTCTCGGGGTTAATTGATTATGACAAGCTTATGCCTTACATAGGATCCAATAAACCTATTGTTTGGGAATTAAGTCCCTCTTGCAAAAAATCCGACATCAAGAAGGCTCTGCCTAAATGGATTTCCCGATTTGGAAACTGAAATGATCAAAGCCTTTATTAACTCATGCGCAAGATCCATGCGTTTCGTTCAGCAGGAAGGTATTAAACGCACACTGCTCTCAAGAGATGTCCCAGGCTTAATACAATTCTTTAAGTATGGATTATGCGGGTGCCTTGCTCTTTTTGTTCATTCATCCATTGTCTACACCCTCGGATTAACGATAAATCCAGCCATTGGTGAAGCTATCCCCAGAGATCTTAAGGAAACCAATTCAATGATTAACAACAGCATTGCTTTTTTTCCTTCTAATGCCGTGGCTTATTACCTGAATGCCTGCTTTGTTTTTACCCCGGGACGCCATGGCAAGCGGAAGGAAGTTACACTGTTTTTCATTATTTCTGGTCTTAGCTTTGCTGCAGGTCACTTGACGATTTGGGCAATCTTTCGTTCCACTGACGGAAGTTTTCAACCGGGAGACTATCAGGCAAATATTGAACACATCGTTAATGCCGGATTCGTGCTCTCTTCGGTACTTGTTAACTTTGTTTGCAGAAAGTTTATTGTCTTCATGAAATAGCTAGTTTCACAGCAGTTACTCGCGCCACTTGTACAAACCGCACCCCGTTCCTGCGAACACTTAAGGCGATTCTGAGTGCACTTGGGCAAAACGCTCTCTTAAGTTGCCTTTATGTGATTGGGGGATTTTGC
>CALCSP010000252.1 GCA_937893785.1 uncultured Verrucomicrobiales bacterium | reverse complement strand
TTGCCAGAAAAACCGTTAAGGTTACGACTCGGGAATCATTAATTTTTTTCATGATTACTTGGGGATTGATGATTGTGAAAAAACTTATCGAAGAATTAATTCGGCCCCTCCAGGAAGGACTAATGTTACTGTGTGCGTTCCAATTTCTTTAACTTCTGCATTGCTGCCTGTGCCCTTCATTGCTAAAGGCACCTCATCACCTTTGCTGATCAAGAGTGTTCTCTTGGATGCTGCGTATGCGAGTAGAGCCTGGGTCAATCCTTCCGAGTTTGTTCCAATGCCGGTAACGCGAATGGCACGGCTTGCTTCCACATCAGAAGCTCTTGCTCCGCCCCCATGAATACCACCACGACCAAAAGGGTCGGCTAGTTGCCCGGGATTGGAGGGAGGCTTGAAGTCCTCGTTGACCTTGTCATTAACACCTGCTGAATCTTGACCAAGAGGGGCTTCAATTTCTGCTTTGCCTTTCTCTGCCAAAGGAATTCCTACAGCTGGCACTGCTTCTTTTATGGCACCGGGTTCGGGATCAGGCGCTGCAATAATTTTCAATAGCAGGGTTAACAGGAGTATAACCCCGACGGATATAGCAGTTGGATTTCTATACATTGCTTTTGTTTTCTAGTGTTTCAGATTTTTCTATACGAGGTTTTTAATGGCCATAAACAGTCCGGCGTAAACGAATGCCACGACTCCACCAATGAATAGTATGAGCATTGGTCCCACCAATGCCGTAATTTTGCCAACCTGATCTTCAAGAAGGCTAGTGTGAAAGGCTTCCAATTCCTCAAAGGCGTTGATCAGTGAACCGGCTTCTTCTCCTGAAGCAATAACACCAACCGTGGTCTTTGAAATCAGAGGGTCATCAATAGCTTGATTTAAGGGTTGGCCAGCGACAATACGATCCGAGGCATCACGGAAAATGTCATGAAAAAGTCGAAAATGGGTTGCTGCGGTAACCATACCCATCGCACGAATCAGGCTAAGTCCGGAACGCAACATGACAGCCATCAGACCTGAAAACTGAGCCATAACTGATGAGATAGCCAATTTGCCGAGTATGGGAAAATTCAGTAGTACTAATTCAAGGACTCGCCTGCCTCGTTCGCGCGTCAAGGCAAACACAATGCCGATCAACCCCAGTAAGAAGGCAAGTATGATACTCAGAATGTTATCCCTTAGAAAATGGGAAGTATCGAACAACAGCTGGGTAATTGGGGGTACTGGCTTTCCGGATTGCCCGATGAATCGCTCAAAAGAGGGAACAAAATAGAACATCAGGATGGCATCAACGATGATAGCTACAACCAACACAATGGCTGGGTAGATCATGCTGGCGATAATTTTCTTGCGCAATTGATGCCAGAACTCGATCCGGTTTGCGATCCGGTCCAGCCCTAGTGCCAATTCACCGCTTTCCTCTGCACTGGCAATAATATTCTCCGCATATTTTGGAGCTACTACGGGCTGACGCCCAATGCTTTCAGAAAGGGGCATTCCTGTTTGCACCTCATCGGTAATGGTCTTGATCGCCCGGCGAAGCTTTAATTTTTCTCCCTGATCACTTAGTAGGTTTAATGCCCGGGTAAGTGAAATCCCGGCACGGGTCATAACGGCAAGATGCCGAAGGAAAAAGACGCGGTCGCGGTTGGTCACCCAGAGGTATTTCTTTATTCGATCCAATAGGATCGGACTTTTGGCTTCGACGGGTTCTGTTTGCTCATCGACTTCGGTAACGACAACGGCACCGGCTTCCTGAAGATTAAGGATCATCAGTCCCTGGTTACGCAATTGACGAGCTGCGGATTGCAGGTCATCCGCCTCTAGCTCTCCACTGGTCCGATCTCCTCCTCTCGGTTGAGCGATGTAATTAAACTGTGCCATATCAGTCTATGCTCGGTAATTTCCCGCCAGCTGACGGGTTCCGGTATTTCGAAAGTTTTTCAGGTTTTGCTCAAAGAAGTCGATGTTGGATGCTCGCTCACGCGCCACTTCTTCGCGGACAAGATGTTGAGCGACAAGCATGGCCAAATGCAGATCAAAACTTTGCATTCCATAAGAGCTACCGGTTTCTAGGGCCGAATAAATCTGCTGGAATTGAGCGGTTCTTATGAGGTTGGAAACCGCACTTGTGCAGCGTAGAATTTCCACTGCAGCCACCCTGCCACCTCCAAGTCGTGGTAGTAAAGTTTGTGCGACCACAGCCTTAAGAACCATGCCAAGCTGACGCCGGACAGCTTCCTGTTCCACAGGCGGATACATTGAAAGGATGCGATCCATGGCTCCAACCGAGTCGCTGGTGTGAAGAGTCGAGAATACGAGGTGTCCGGTTTCAGCAGCTGTTACAGCAGCCCGCATGGTGTCAAGGTCGCGCATTTCACCAACCAGAATGACATCAGGATCTTCCCGAAGGGCTTCTCGCAATGATACTGCAAACCCTCGCACGTCTGTCCCAAGTTCCCTTTGCCTTACCAGCGATTGCTTATTTTGATGCAGGTATTCGATTGGGTCTTCGATGGTAAGGATATGGCAGGCGCGGTTCTTATTGATAAGGTTAACCAGTGCTGCTAGTGAGGTGCTTTTTCCGCTACCTGTAGGGCCGGTAAACAGTACCAAGCCGTGGTGGAACTTTGCCAGATCGGCAAGCCCCATCGGTAAATCAAGATCCATTAATTCCGGAATAGCAGTGTTCAATCTCCGGATGGCCATGGCCAGGTAACCACG
>CALCSP010000251.1 GCA_937893785.1 uncultured Verrucomicrobiales bacterium | reverse complement strand
GGCGATCGCTGGTATAGACCGAGCGATGTGGCAACTGCTCCTGATGGGTCGCTTCTAATTGCGGACTGGTATGATCCTGGCGTCGGCGGTCATGGAATGCGTGACCTTGAGCGTGGGCGTATCTTCAGGATGACTCCTGAAGGTCACAAGGGGTATAAGGTTCCAGTTTACGATTTCAAGACGGCAAAAGGAGCAGTTGAGGCCCTGAAGAGTCCGAATCTGGAGGCCCGTTACCTTGCCTGGACGGCCTTGCACTCTATGGGCAAGGCCAAAGCAGCCCCTGCACTGGAAGCAATGATGAAATCCAGCGATGCAGTAGAGCGTGCGCGTGCTGGCTGGTGCCTTGGCAAAATGCCGGGAGCTGGAAATGCTGTGGTTGCCCGGCTGAAGAAGGATCCGGAGGCGGACTTGCGAATCGTTTCTATTCGCCTGGCACGTCAACTTGGAGAGGGTGTCCTTGAACTTGTCGGTGAACTTGCCGGCGATAAAAATCCTCAGGTTCGTCGGGAGTGTGCCATCGCATTGCGCGAGGAGGACGATGGCAAGGTTGCTTCACTTTGGGCTAAACTGGCATTACAGCACGACGGCAAAGATCGTTGGTATCTGGAAGCATTGGGGATCGCTGCTGAGAGGAACTGGAATGCCTGTCTAGATGCTTGGGTAGCAGCGGGTGGAGATTGGAATACTCCCGGTGGACGTGATATTATCTGGCGTTCCCGCAGCAAGGATACACCTGCTCTCCTTGCAAAGATCATCAAGGATCCTGCAACCACCGAATCCGATAAGCCGCGTTACATGAGAGCTTTTGATTTTCATAGTGGGGCTGAAAAGGATGCCGCATTGCAAAGTATACTTCTTGATTAAGCTGGAATGCGATTCTTTACAGGTATCGTCCTTGCCGCTTTGTTTGCGCCAAGTCTCTTGCGCGCTGATGAAGCGCGAGACAAGTTAATTGTAGAGACGGTTCTCAAGCTGGAGAGCTTCAATTACCAGTCTTCATCCGAAAAGGTTAAAGGTGCAATTGGTCGCTATCTTACAAAGAATCGCGGTAGCGAGGAGTATTATGAGTTAATTGAGAGGTTTCGTGTTGAAAGTGAGGTTGCCTCTCTGGCAAAGCTTGCTTCAGAGAAAGAAGTTAATCCGCGTGCTGCCGCTCTCTTGGTTGCAATTGGTGGTGAGGTTGCGATCAAAGCGGCATTGGGTGATTCCGGTTCCAGTCGAGCAAGTTTCTTGATGTCATTGGGAACAGTGAATGACCCTGTTGCCGTTGAGATCTTGTCGGGTTTCTTGAAGGGAAAGGATAAAGTTGCGGCAAGAGATTCGGCAAATGCGTTAGCTGGAAGTCCCGCTGGTCAGTTGTGCCTTCTTGAATTTGCCGAATCGGGTGCACTGGCTGATGAACTGAAGAACGGAGTGGCTCTGGCTCTATCCGCTTCAGTTGATCCTGCTATTCGCTCCAGAGTGTCCAAGGCGCTTCCGTTACCCTCAAGTCTTGGAGGTGAGCTCTTGCCTCCTGTTGCTCAGCTTGCTCAGATGCGAGGAGATGCCAACAAAGGGAAATTGATCTACATGAGGGCTTGTTTTACTTGTCACAAGGTTGGCGAGAAGGGAATTGACTTTGGCCCAGCTTTGACTGAGATCGGTGATAAGCTGGCTCGTGAAGCCCTTTACACAGCAATCATTGACCCCAATGAGGCAATAAGCTTTGGGTATGAAGGTTTCTCTATTGAGACAGGTCAAGGGCGTAAGTTGATAGGCTACTTGGCTAGTGAAGGTGATCAAGAAATCGGGATCAAGGTGCCAGGAGGCGCTCTGATCACGGTTCAGACTAGTGAGATCAAGGTGAAGGACCCTTTGTCAGTTTCACTGATGCCGGCAAGCCTAGTGGCCACCATGAGCCGAGATGATCTTGTTAACCTTGTCGAATATCTTACGACTCTAAAGAAATAGATTTCTTGCGGGACTTGATGCCTTCCAACTAAGTATTAGACTGATTAACGTGTCAGGTAACGAACCCAACCTTGTTGACTTAGGCTTTATGGATGCTCGCATAAAGCTAATTGATATAGCTGCATTCCTTGATCGTCTTGATCGTCATGGTCAAGCTGATGATTATCGTGTCAGAGCACTTCGCAAGGCGTTTGCTGAACTTGATTCCAAGGAGCCGGGAAGAGCGTCGCGGGTCTTGGGTGCATTAAGTGACCATACAGAGGAGCCGATTGATGCGGCTGATATTCAGGGTGCCTTTGGTGCGCCTCCTGAGATAAGCTGAATATTTTTACAGTTAAAGTATGCGATATATTGAGCCACATGCTCACATGGTGAGTCGGACTACGGATGATTACATGGCCCTTGCAATGGCGGGATGCAAGGCAGTGAATGAACCGGCTTTCTGGGCTGGTTATGATCGGGCCTCAGCGCAGGGTTTCTATGATTATTTTCGGCAGATAACAGAATATGAGCCGAAGCGTGCTGCTAAGTTCTGCATAGAGCATTACTGCTGGCTTTGTATCAATCCCAAGGAGTCAGAGGATCCTGGCTTGGCGAGAGAGGTAATGGCACTTATTCCAGAATTCCTCAAGAGTCCCAATGTTTTGGGTATCGGTGAAATTGGCCTGAATAAGAATAGTCGCAATGAGTTGATGATTCTGGAAGAGCATATCCAGATTGCGGAGGATCATGACCAGCTGATTCTGGTGCATACCCCACATCTTGAAGATAAACTAAAGGGCACAAAGCTGATAATTGATGCTCTCTTAAACCATTCTAAAATCGACCCAAGTCGGATTATTATTGATCATGTAGAGGAGCATACGGCACCTCTCGTTTTGGATAAAGGGTTCTGGGCTGGCATGACTCTGTATCCTGAATCAAAGGTGACGCCAAATCGGGCAATCGATATGCTTGAGAT
>CALCSP010000250.1 GCA_937893785.1 uncultured Verrucomicrobiales bacterium | reverse complement strand
CTCACTGGTTTTTGTTCCTGAAGGGGAGAGCTTAAATACAATGATCGGGCATTATCATGAATTGGTTTCCGGGTCTTCAGGTGCACCTTTGCTTAACGCTGGAATTGCGGCTTGCTTTGAATCAGGAATTGCTCGTTGGCAAGATATAGAAGGAGTTGAGATTATTGCAAGGGGTGCGCTTGAGGCGGTTGAGGTGGGAGCGGCACCTGTCATGGCGAAGATTTCCCTTGAGGATTTTGAGGCGAGCCGGGAGATGTTCATGGAGGAGATTTTCGGTCCTTCGGTGCTGGTTGTTGTCTGCCCGGACAAGGAAAGCTACTTGGATGCTGCCGGCTTGTTTGAGGGGCAGCTTGGCACCTCAATCCATGGTAATGAAGAGGATTTGTCCGGAGCTGGAGAGCTGATTGCTGCCTTGTCCTGTTTTTCCGGGAGAGTTTGCGTGAATGGATTTCCGACCGGCATTGAGGTTTGTGATTCCGTGCATCATGGCGGCCCTTATCCGGCAACCACCGATGCGCAACATACCAGTATTGGTACTGCCGGTATTTCCCGATGGGGTAGGCCTGTCAGTTTTCAGAATACGCCCCAGCCACTGCTTCCTGAAGCCCTCAAGGATACCAACCCACTTGGGTTGCTCCGCCTTGTGGATGGTTCATGGACAAGGGATCCGGGGCGCTAGCGGAAGAAGTGGCTTGGTTATTTGCAGATGGCAATCTGCAGTGAGGTAAATCATGGTTGCCACAAGTGTGCATTTAATGGTTTTATTTCCATTAAAGAAGAGTGGAAAAAATATTTCCTGATATACGTTTCAGTGGTGGGTTACGTCCCTCGCAAAGGGAGGTGGCTGATATTGTCCGTTCCCAGCTCAAGGATGGTGATGAAAAGTTTCATGTGGTGGCGCCGCCTGGATCCGGTAAAACGGTAACAGGATTATACCTATGGGCAGAGGTAATTCGCAGGCCTGCTCTTGTGCTTTCACCGAATTCGGCGATTCAGTCTCAGTGGGCGACTCGCACCGATCTCTTCAAGATAAACGGGAAAAAAATTCCTTCGGCATTGATCAGTACAGACGCAAAGAGTCCTTCCCTCCTGACCTCGTTGACTTATCAATCTGTGACTTTGCCATCACGCGGGGAAGAAGGGCTTAATGAGTCTGCGGAGCGCAAGTGGGTAGAGAGCCTGATGCTCAAGGGGCAGGCATTAGACCCATTCGAGGCAAAGGTCTGGATTGAGGATCTCAAAAAAAACAATCCTGATTATTTTGAGGAAAGAATGTCCTATTTCAGGAAAAAGAAGCGGGATGAAATTATGCAGGAGGGTAGGATTGAGGGATTGCTACATGAATCCGTAATGGAAACACTGGGCCTTTTGCGCGGGCAGGATATTGGTATGATCATTCTTGATGAATGTCATCATTTGATGGGGCACTGGGGGAGGGTGTTGGCGGCAATTCAGGGTTATCTGGGCAACCCTTTCGTGGTCGGTTTAACGGCAACTCCGCCCGATGAGGCAAAAAAAGACACCGTTGATGCGGCGCGATACAGGGAATTCTTCGGGCCTGTGGATTACGATGTTCCGGTGCCGGCTGTGGTAAAGGATGGTTTTTTGGCTCCGTATCAAGATCTGGCTATGCTTGTTCGTCCGAATAATGAGGAACTGCGTTTTGTTGCGCAGACATCCGAGAAGTTCAGGGAGATTGTTGATGAACTTAGTAATCCCCCCAAAGATGATCAAGGCAATCCAATCCGAGAGCCGCTGGATTCCTATACAGAGAAGATTCTAAAGAACCTTGAGCTACCGACAGGAAATGCCCGTAACTGGCTGCATTTCGAGCAGAGGGCTCCGCTTTTCTCTGAATCAGCAAGATACTTCATGAGGCAGCTCGGCAGGAAATTGCCTGAGGGAATACCCGAATATCCTGAGGCGGCAACCGATATTGAGGAGCAATCCATGGATATGGAGAAATTAGTTCCGGTTATTTCCTGGTATGTGCGTCATGCATTGCGTAGGTCATCTGAGAAGAAGGATCACGAGCTGGCGGAGAGGGCAACAAAGAGGTTGAGGATGCTTGGAATACAAATCACTGAAACGGGATATCAATCCTGTGCTTCACCGGTCTCGAGAATCCTGATGTATTCCCAATCCAAAGCGGTTGCGGTAATCCGTATCCTTAAGCGGGAGCGTGAGGTTCTTGATGATACGATTCGGGCGGTGGTGATTTGTGATTATGAGAAGACCTCGGCGGTTTCCAGTGAGATCAGTCATCTCTTGGACAAGGAATCCGGGGGTGCGATAGCGGCTTTCCGTGCGCTGTTGACCAGTCATGAAACCGATGACCTAGATCCGATCCTTTTGACAGGATCAACGGTCCTTGTGGATGATGACCTAAAGCCCGTTATTGAATCTGAGGCTCAAAAGTGGCTGCGGGATAATGACAAGGAGGTAAGCTTTGAGTGGCGGGAGGACTCCGGGTTTCATGTTCTGGTCGGCAGAGGCAGGGACTGGTGCCCAAGGGTTTACGTCGCGATGTTCACCGAGCTTTTCCAACGGGGAATCACACGTTGTCTGGTGGGAACAAGGGGACTGCTTGGTGAGGGTTGGGACGCCAACAAGATCAATGTGCTTATCGACCTTACTTCAGTCACCACATCCATGTCGGTGAACCAGCTTCGTGGCCGTTCCTTCCGCCTGGATGGCGATGTACCCAAAAAAATTGCCAATAACTGGGATGTTGTCTGCATTGCACCTGAGTTCACCAAGGGTATGGATGACTACAAAAGGTTTCAAATAAAGCACAAGCGGCTTTATGGAGTCACTGATGATGGTGCTATCGAGAAAGGTGTCGGACATGTGCATGCCTCCTTCATGGGAATGGGGATTGACGCGGTTGAGGAGAACATGGTGCACCTCAATAATGACATGCTCTATCGCGTTGGTGAACGTTCCCATTTCTATGATCTATGGAAGGTCGGACTTCCCTACCACCCGGAACCGATTAAGGCTGTCGAGATCAAGTCGGTCAGTGCTGCTAAAAATGAAGGGTTTCCACCGGGCAAATTGGGATCGGTTCAGTGGACTAAGACCACTCTAACTCAGGCAATTGCCACGGTAATTATTCGTTCCCTGTTGGAAGCTGAGATTATCAGTAAAGGATACCATGCTGATGAACTCGTGGAACAAATGCGAGTTAACGAAAGAAACGGTGGTTATATAAGAGTTTTTCTCGAGAAGGCTGACGAGGAGACGTCGGGGCTTCTTGCACGTTCCCTTGCGGAGGTCTTTGGCCCCTTAAAGGATGCGCGCTATCTGATAGAAAGGGGTGTGGACTTTGAATACGAAACCAGCTGGTTCCGGGGAACATGGTTGGCGAATAGTTTGCCAAATTTTATTTCGGATTTTATTATCGCGAGAACCCTACGAACTAAGAGAAGGTTTGAAATATTGAGGGTGCATGCAGTCCCTAGATGCCTTGCAAAGAAAAAGGAAACCGCCCTTATCTTCCAGAAACACTGGAACGATTTGGTGAGCCCTGGCGAAGTTCTTTACCGCCAGAGCGATGGGGCTCAGCAGGTGATTAAAAAAGCGGCGAGCGAGGGCAGGATTGTCAATGACTCGGTGCATGAGAAGGAAGTTTTCATGTAGGCGGTCTGATCCGGGCTATTGATAACTTCCCTTTCCTGACGGATTCATGTAAAAAGAAAAGTGATGACTCCTTTTCTACTCCTGGCCCTCGGCATGGTGATTGTCCTTGGCTCGGTAATATGGCTGAAGCTGCACCCTTTTCTGGCACTTTCGACAGCAGCGATCGTGATCGCCTTCTCAACCCCGCAGGATTCCCTGTCCGGTTATGCCGAAAATCACGTGGCATCGGAGTTGGCTAGGGGAAAGATGAGTGAGGCAGGTGCTGAGGTGTTCAAGGAGGAATTTGCCAAGCGCTCATCGATGAAGAGAGTGGTCAATGAATTCGGTAATGGTTGCGCCAAGGTTGGCCTGATCATTGCCTTCGCTGCACTCATCGGCAGGTTTCTACTGGAGTCCGGTGCAGCGGCAAAGATCGTGCTTGTGATGGTGTCCCTTTTCGGGGAGAAGCGAGCCGGTTTGGCATTTTTGGTTTCCGGGTTCCTGCTGGCGGTTCCCGTTTTCTTTGATACGGTTTTTTACCTACTGATCCCCATCGCTATCGCAATGGCTCACAAGACGCGTGGAAACTATCTCTTTTACGTCCTGTGTATTGTTGCCGGTGGCACTATGGCTCATTCACTGGTGCCGCCGACACCGGGTCCCTTGCTGGTGGCAGAGGAAATCGGGGTGGAAATCGGGGCAATGATGCTCGGCGGACTCGTTGTCGGTCTATTTACCATTACGTTTGGATACTTTTATGCTCGCTGGATTTCTGGACGATTCGAACTCGCTCCACCACCACTTGCTGATGAGGTTTCAATGGAAGAAGGTGGCTTACCCTCTGCCTTCTTGTCTTTCCTGCCGGTTCTCCTCCCGGTAGTCTTAGTTACCGGGGGTACGCTGTATGCCATCTTTAAACCCGAAAACCTTGGGTTCTTCAAGGTGATCGGTGAGAAGAACCTTGCCCTTGGTCTTGCTGCCTTGGTGGCATATATGATTCTGGCGAGACGTTGTTCCGGGGATAAAGAGAGGTTACGCAGGGTATCTTCTGAGGCTCTTTCATCAGGTGCCGTGATTGTCCTGATCACGGCATCGGGTGCTGCATTTGGCGGGGTGCTTAAGCAGACGGATATAGCCAGTGCAATTGGAGCAATGCAAGGTAATGCCACTTTCGCTCTCCCTGTTTGTTTCTTGATCACTGCTTTGGTTCGCACTGCACAGGGTTCGGCCACGGTGGCGATGATTACGGCTGCACCTGTTGCTGCCGCATTTGCAGCTTCTCCAACCCTTGGCTTTCACCCTGTTTATCTGGCGCTTGCCGTGGGGTGTGGCTCAAAACCAATCCCATGGATGAATGACTCTGGATTTTGGGTTATTACTCGGATGTCCGGGCTCAAGGAATCCCAGACTCTACGCACCGTAACTCCAATGATGTCCCTGATGGGGGTTGCAGGACTAGTGGTGGTGGTTATTGCCTCATGGATATTACCCTTTTCCTGAGCAATGGTGAGACAATCCGCGCATGACTGTGATTGACCTCGTGTGCCAGTCTGACAATTATTAGAGCCAATGGGTAACCAAGATCCAACTCGACTTCGCTCATATCGATGGTATGGCCCCGACAGTCTGCGTGCTTTCGGGCATCGTTCCCGTGCGAGGCAATCCGGGCTTGGGGAGAGCGATTTTGCCGGTAAGCCGGTAGTGGGTATTCTGAACACGTGGACTGACCTCAATTCCTGCCACTTGCACTTCAAGACCACTGTTGAAGCAATCAAGCGTGGTGTCCTGCAGGAAGGCGGTTTGCCGATGGAAATACCGGTGATGTCCTGTGGAGAAACGCTGACCAAGCCGACTTCGATGCTGTATCGCAACTTTCTGGCGATGGAAGCAGAGGAGATGATTCGCGCTAATCCTGTGGACGTCGCCGTATTGCTGGGGGGGTGTGATAAGTCGACTCCCGCTTTACTCATGGGAGCCATTTCTGCCGGGGTGGCTGCTATCTATGTTCCTTCCGGGCCGATGATCAAGGGCAACTGGAATGGCCAGGTGCTTGGGTCGGGTTCTGATGTCTGGAAATATTGGGATGAGCGACGTGCTGGGAATCTTAGCGAAGAAGAGTGGCGTGAAATTGAGGGTGGGATTGCCCGTTCTCCGGGGCACTGCATGACAATGGGTACGGCTGCGACAATGACGGCGATGGCGGAGACCATGGGATTTTCTCTTCCGGGATCGTCGTCGGTTCCTGCCATGGACGCCAATCATGTACGCTTGGCTGCAGAGGCGGGACGCCAGGCGGTCAGGAATGCCTGGCAGGGGCCTAGGCCGAATGAGTTGGCGACACGCAAGGCATTTGAAAACGCCGTGGCTGTTGATATGGCGCTTGGTGGTTCAACCAATGCCATTGTCCACCTGCTGGCAATGGCCGGCAGGTCTGGCGTTGATCTGAATCTTGATGATTTTGACGTGATATCCCGACGAATACCCCTGCTTGCAAATCTGCGACCTTCCGGAGAATTTCTGATGGATGATTTTTATGCAGCAGGAGGATTGTGTGCACTGCTTAACCAGATGGGAGACTTATTACACCTTGACGTGCCGACAATAAATGGGAATACGCTCGGTGAGAATATTGAGGACCGTCAGGTTTTCAATGACCAGGTAATCAGGAATCGTGATCATCCATTAGCTGAGAATGGTGGCACTGCGGTATTGCGTGGGAATCTTGCTCCCGATGGAGCGGTTATCAAGCATTCCGCAGCAACTCCGGATCTGCTTCAGCATACTGGTCCTGCGGTTGTCTTCGAGGATTACAATGATCTTGCCGAACGGATTGATGATCCAGACCTTGAGGTTTGTGCTGAATCCGTGCTGGTTCTCAGGAATGCAGGGCCGATTGGTGCCCCCGGAATGCCCGAATGGGGGATGTTGCCCATTCCCAAGAAACTCCTAAAGAAGGGCGTCAGGGATATGGTGCGCATTTCTGATGCCCGCATGTCCGGAACAAGCTATGGAACGTGCGTATTACATGTTACCCCTGAGTCCGCCGCAGGTGGTCCGTTGGCAGCGGTGAGATCGGGAGATGCAATTACGCTGGATTTTTCCGGACGCCGTCTGCAACTAGATGTGGATGAAACTGAGATTTCAAGGAGGTTGTCAGCCAGGCAGGAGCTTGATTCCCATTATGCAAGGGGTTACACAAAACTCTATATCGAGCATGTGACTCAGGCTGATCGAGGCTGTGATTTTGATTTTCTTGAGGGTAGTGCCGCGACTCCCGAGCCCGAGATTCACTAGGTTGAGATACAGGTGCAATTTTTGCTTTCATATGAGTCAAATAGGGGGCAATGGTGACCTATGAATGTATCAATTCTTTATTGAGGAATGTGAAACTACAAGCCTCAAGCTGTCAGTTTGGCGGACGAAATCAAAGAGGGGCTTGAAGAAGTAAGTGTTGAAATTGTAGAGGGTAGCGGTGGTGTTTTTGAGGTCACTGTGGATGGCTCTCTCGTGTACTCCAAGAAAGAAACTGGCCGGTTTCCTGAACCAGGCGAAGTTGTCAATTCCATCAAGGAATCGGATTGATACCGGTTGGATCGGTTCGTTTCTAAGAGTCAGTTGTGGATTGCTTGGATAATAGTAATGAGCCAGTTGATCACCCGATAACATCTGAAATTGATCTGCATACTTTTCGCCCCGGTGAGGTAAGCTCTCTGCTGAGGGAATATTTCATGGAGTGCCGAAAGGTGGGTATCCTGCAGGTGAGGGTTGTCCACGGCAAGGGAACCGGAAGTCTGCGCGAAGGTGTGCACCGACTTCTCGATAAGATGCCTAGGGAGATTGACAGCTATAGGCTAGGTGATCAGCACACCGGTGGATGGGGTGCAACGCTGGTTACTCTGAGAGAGATTGACTCTAGCCAATAGGATAGCGTCCCGGTTAATCTCCCAGTTCCTTGATTGCTGCCTTAAGAACCCGGTGCAGTTGAGTGTCGTTGTCGTTGGCAGGAAGCATGTCGATGAGCTTTTCTTTGAAGGAGTTGATCCTGTGGTCTGCAATAATACGCAAGGCTGCAATGCGGATATCGGCAGAAGGATCATCCAGTGCCCCACTGATTAAGGAGTAATCGTGTTTTTCCTGCCAGCGTCTTGCTGTGAGCAAGGCTATCTTGGCGTTGTTGGAAAGCGAATCCCATTGCAGTGCCTCGGTTTTTTTGGCCTTAGTGATTTTCCACAGTGCTGTGGCAAGTGAGAAGCGATCGTTTTCCATCGCTTTCAACGAATTTGCATTGGGTGTTTTTTCATATTCTTCGTTGAGTAGAGCACTCGCTGTGAGAGGGATTACTGGTTTTTCCTTTAGTGGCGTGAGTTTCCATAGACGGCCTTTGCCATGCAACTGGTAACTGGCATTTACCCAGTCCGTAAAGTAGATGGCCCCATCCTTAGCATGGGCAAAATCAACCGGGCGAAAGTCCGGTCCGCCCTTGATGATCGTCTTCATTGTCGCCGTGTAACTGGAATCCTTTTCGCGCAGGGTGTATTCCTCAATCCGGCCATTTGCCCAACTTGTGACCCACAATTTTCTGCCGTGGGGGATGACTGCGCATGCCGCTTCACCTGTCCCGCAGATCATTGGAAGTGTACCGGGAAGGTCGCCGTCCCATGCTTGAAGGGGATGAGTTCCCGATCGGCCATAGCGGTATTGGTAGCCATAGTCGCCTCCTGGTACAATATTTAGTAACCGGTTCTGAGGTCGGGAGTCAGGATCGTTGTCCACGCAGAACATACGCCCTTCGGGTGTGAGGCATATACCGAAAGGGTTCCAGAATCCGGTAGCGATTAGCGTTAGCAACCCGGTTTCAATATCATAGCTATAAATATTTCCACCCTCGCCACCACCTTTCAGTCTGGTAATCTCTCTTTTTTCGTCATGACTGATTATTTCATAAGGCTTCCCGAGGTTTTCTCCGAGCCCAAAGTACAGCCTTGAGCGATCTGAGGTTAAAGCGAGTCCGCACAGGCCGTTGTGCGGATACTTGCCCGGGGTCTTAAGTTCGACAAGAATCTCTTTGTTGTCCGCCTTACCATCTCCATTCTCATCCTTGAGCCTGTAGACTTGCGATCGGGTGGCGACGTAAAAGCAACCCTTCCCACCTGCCGCAATAGACATTGTGTGCCTGCCTCCATCGAAATAGATTTCCCTTTTTTCCGCTTTGCCGTCCCCATCTAAATCACTGAAAGCAAGGATACGATCTTCCTTTGGTCCCTTATAATCCTCGGGACGGAAATGAGTATGTGACTCAATGACAAAAACCCTGCCATCCTGACCTACAGCGCAGCCAACCGGGGTGGATAAGTCTGGGTTTTCTGCAAACAAAGTTAGCTTGTAACTTTCATCAATAAGATCCGGGTTGGCTGTTGTCAGACTTAAGGGTGCCAGATAGGCGACCATTAACAGTGTGCCCTTTAGTAGGTTCATTATTTTTTCACGGGGTTGACCGGGTTGCTGCGATAGGGTGTAGGCTTTTCAAAGCGGACCGAATAACCAGAGATCTCAGGTCGAGCCTCAGGAAAATCGGTGCTGATGAACTGTGCTCCACTGGCCAATGCCTTGTCCCGTCGCCGAGTGTCATTTCTGCGTGCTTCAAAAGTATTAGCATCAGCCCGAGTGCGCACCATAAATCCGGAACGGACAAGTCTCTGGATAAGGGCAAAATTCCGAACCGGGTCGTTGATCTTGAACCAAGCGGCACCCGGGTCATTTTCACCAACGCTGGCAAACAACAATCTGCCTTCCAATGATGGATTTCCTCTAAGGTAGAGATCACGGATTTTGCCCGAGTTATCCAGCCCGAACATCACCTTGCCCCTTGATGCATTGAGGGTTGGCCATCCCTGTTTAAGGACAGCCTGTCTGAGAGTTGGAGCGT
Source organism: uncultured Verrucomicrobiales bacterium (assembly GCA_937893785.1). GTDB lineage: Bacteria > Verrucomicrobiota > Verrucomicrobiia > Verrucomicrobiales > DEV007 > CACIUL01. The sequence continues at coordinate 114 of CALCSP010000250.1, read as the reverse complement.
TTCCGCGGACAGAATCGGGTGTAATGATTTCCTCTAGCTTGAACACTTTTAATATTTCATCCTCAACCTCTTCAAGTGCCTTGCGTGTGAAGGGGATTGGTTTCACTGAAAATG
>CALCSP010000249.1 GCA_937893785.1 uncultured Verrucomicrobiales bacterium | reverse complement strand
GATGGGTAGGCTCTCTTATGCCAGAGTTCTGGGACAATATTGTTGAAAATCGAAGTATACACCCCCTCAAGCTCTGGAGTAGGTGCAGATGTAAAGACGCCGTCCGCTGAACCAAGCCGTATGTCCTGAATAGCGCGCTGCCAAGGCATGACCTGCACTGAGAAAGACTCATTGATATCGCCGAATATGCAGCGCAGGGTGTCCGTTGATTCACCAGATAGCTCCCCCTGCAGCATCATCTGATACGGGGGCCAAATGGTCGTTCTCAACTTCACCCCTTTAAGCGCGCCGCTGTTAGCGAACGCTTGAAAAGAGAGTGTGCCAAAAAGGAATACAAGGAAGGCTGTCAGGCGCATGTATCAGACTCTGGATTAGTGAAATCGTTGCCTAAGCATAGCAGTAAAAACGAAAAAGCCCGGCAAGATGCCGGGCTTTTATCGGTGATATCAGCTCACATAAGAGAAGAACAGATCATTCCCACTCGATTGTAAACGAGAGGATTTTTATCTTATTTTTCATATAGTTAAAATTCAACATATAGCCAATACCATGAAAAATACCATGATCAGAAAAAAATTGAAAAAAGTTACATTTATTTCCAGGGCGCACAAAAAACAACCAGACCTCATCAAGACGAGTAATAGCTTAGAGCTTTAAATTTGATCTGATCCAAGCGGTCTTTACGGATCATACCACTTCTTCTCTCCAAGAGGCTCATTTATAGATGTGTAGAGTTGTTAGAGTAATGAAATTGGTAGACATGATGGATTCTCAAAACCCATTACCTTCGCGGGCGAGCCGGTTCGAGTCCGGCCTCTTACCATCCCCCTCCCCCTCGTAGCAGCCACAAATAGCTAAAAGCATCAGCTAGCAATATTCTGGAACTGATCACCCAACTTATAACTATTTCGCTTGTCTTGCTACAATATTCCAGCATCAAACAGGTTTCTTAATACTTGGCGCACAACATCCAAATCCAGGTCATAATGCGCAGCTTTAATTTTCCTAAGGACTGGCGGAATACGGCTTTGTAGAATATCACTCGTTAATTGAGCGACCTTTTGTTTTACCTCAATTTCATGCTCGCTATTTTGTATAACAGTTTCTGTCTCTCCCTGCACGTCATAATCTCCACCAAGATCTGATTTTAAAGTACGCGCCAAACCAATCATGCCCAAGGTACTCAATTCCAATAACAGACTCAGTATTCCGTACCCCATCACACTAACCACTTGAGGATCAATATTCAGGACTTGGCCAACCCCAGCAAAGAATCGAGTCGTAGGAACCGCCTGGGCTGCAGTTTCCAACCCTACATTTGAAGAATCCTCCGTTAGATCAGCCAATGTAGATTTAAGCGACGCAATAGTCTCCAAATCAGTTTCACTTTCTTTCCACTGGCTGTGGTAAGCGCTCCCCAATCGTTTTTCCAACAAGCGTTCATGGAAGGCTATTGCCTGCCTGGTGCTCTCAATTCTCAACTGCAGGGCAATGTATTGATCAGATCGAACCTGGGACTCCCGCACTAAATCATGCTCTGACGTAACCAAAAAAGCGCAGCTGGCTAACCAAGAAAAAATCATCAAAACAAGGCTAAGCATTCCATAATAGCGGCTTCTCTGGCGCTGAGACCAAAACAGATATTTCCCTATATCAATGCAACACCCAATTAATATAAACAAAACTGCTAAGAATACGGCCTTCCCCCAACCTTCTTGATCAGGCAAGGTATCAACAGTCACGCCAGAAAGAGACAAGGCAAACAGGCTTGTCAAAATCATACTGACAAGACAGAAAATAGCCTGGGTAACCTGAACCAAACGAAGCATAAAAGAAGCCACAAACATTTTTGTAGCTATAAATGGTCGCCAAGACCGCTTATAACAACAACCGGATAGCTAACAGACCATCAATAAACTTTCCATATAACACCCCCGATAAGCTGTCGATTTGCAACTCAGGGTAGTCATAATCGTGAATTGAATCACACAACTTTCGTCGAATTTGGCACTCAAATCCGGAGGCGAATGCTGTTACAACCCCACTGATAATAATTTCTTTTTGTTATGAAAAGTTTCTCAACGTAATTTTTCTTCATTGTTAATAGCATGGAACCGCAATCGAAAACTATGGACAGGCTGTCTGTCAGGGAACGATGGTGTTACTGCTTATGGGAAATTTTGAGGATAAAATGTGCCGCTCTGCGGCCAAGACATTGATGTCATCGCTTGAGTCTCTTCAGTCGATTCATTTCAAAATAAACACCCTACCAGATAACCTGATCACCCTTATGTCCAAGCTCAATCTCACCGAGCAAAAATTCCTGGTTCAGCGCGCAGAGCATTATTTGGTTGTCAGCATCAATCCATCAGCTTTGGAACGCCAGATCAAAGAGCTAGAAGAGAAACGAGAAGAACGGGAGCTCGAAGATATATACCTTCTACAAGGCGCGCCACTCATCCTGATGCGCCGGTTGTTTGGTATGCATGCTTCGGAGTTTTCCCGACGCCGAAATATCCTTAATATTCGAGGTGCAGGCAGCGGCAGACCTCCTTTATGCGATGAAGAGACCGACCATTTGGTCTGGAAGCTCTGGTTACACCACAAACAACTGGATGAACGCGAGCGTTTCCTTAAAATTGCCGACGAGACCAACCTTGACCTTCACCTTATCTGGAGCGCTTTACGCGAGTATATTGATAACTGACTACTAAAATGTGACTTCAGAACCTCATTTATCACCCCATTTACAGTATAATTGTAGCTTCCTACATGGACTCCCCACTTAAGGAGAACAATGGATGTTTACTCAAAGCTCATTCCGCATTTCATGTATCTTGGCCATGCTGCTTTTGTCCACGTCGGCAACAGCGGGGCAAAATTGGGAATATCTGGTAAAAACCTACCCCTTACTGGGTAATGACGGGGCACTAACCCAAACGCTGAATAAATTAGGTGAGCAGCAGTGGGAGCTTGTGAATTGCGCCAAAGGCAGTGCAAAACTTACTTGTATTTTTAAGCGCCCTACAAAAGGTGCCTAATCTGATGAAATGGCTCAAAGCGTCTTATCTGTTCATTGCCGCATTGATTGCCGGTGTGCTCAGCCTATGCTGGCGCACCCTGCTATTTCTAGTTGATCTTATAGATGGCGGCGATGACGAAAATGATCACGCCCCAACCGACAACATTATTCATTACAACCACCGAAGCGGTGAGATTGATCCGGTAAAACGTGCTGACGGCCTTTACGACAATAAGTTATAGAAATGCCCGTAAAACCGAAGTTCTACGGGCATTGGGTTTGATCAACTAAAGTAATCCTCGCTCAGCAAACGATTCCACTGTCTCATCACCTACAATAAAGTGATCCAGCACCCGGATATCCATCAATGACAAAGCCTCTTTCAGCCGTTGTGTGATACTTCTATCACTCTGACTCGGCTCAGCCACTCCCGATGGATGATTGTGAGCAAAAATCACTGCAGCGGCATTCACCTGTAAAGCAGCCTTGACCACTTCACGGGGATAAACACTGCAACCATCAATGGTGCCCGCAAACATTTCCCGATACTCAATCAGTCTATGTTGGCTATCAACAAACAGGCAGCTAAATACTTCTCGCTGCTGCCCTGCTAGCTGTAAGCGCAGATAGTCGCGTACTTCATGCGGGGAACTAAACACCTGGTCACGGGTTTTCAATCGTGCATAGAGCAAGTGTTTGGCTTCAGCAATCAGTTGGTTTTCCTGCTCGAATGCCGTTTCGGCGAAATACATTTCATTCGAAGGCTTAACGGTTTTCATGATGTGCTCCCATAGGAATAGGGAACACACCAGGTCCTTATGGGAACGGTGGTTCCCATGAGGATGGAATGGACAGAATATAACGTTAGATCAATACTGCCCTGGTGGCGTGTTATCCATTTGCGACTTGAGGCGTGCCCTCATGATCATCAAAAGTGCGTTGGTCTTCATAGACCAGTTCACCGTTGATTTTCATGGAATGAATACGCGTCAAGAAGCCACCTATCGCAGCCCCCAATTCACCAGCACGCTCACCTTGTTTATAGATGAATGCTTTGGCACGAGGGTTAGCCATATTAAAGCGAATCAGCACATTGGCATCTTCGGCTTCGATAGCTTCCCGGTGTTCTAACACAACACCGAGTACGGTTTCAGACGAAATAACGAGATCATGATATTCATAATGCACGTTATCCGCTGGCCCCTGGATAACCGATACTTGAGCTGCATAGCGTTCAGGTTTACCTTCAGCACCGAATTCACGAATGCTGTTCAGATAACCAATACCATTGGCATACTCGTTGAAGTACCGGTTGTTTTCTGCAGTAGCAGAGGACGTTGTTGTATTTTCGGTTGGTTTACTCATAGCAGTGCTCCTGATTCAATGAGTTGATGTGATAAAAAGAGCCGCCGACCCAATGGGGCAACAAGCTCCCCGGTTGGGTGAGTGAACAAACAGATCATTCAGTATTTCCGTAGGAATTACTGCATACCACACCGAAGCGTTGATCCGGGTATGTAAGGTGCTATTGAGACAGCAATAGCCACTGTGGGTATGTGTTAGGTTATTCATGATCAAATCATTTCCCTGCTGCCTTCTTACCTTTCAGGCGACCGGCTAAACGCGGATTAATTCGTCCCGCCCCGGCTGTGCCACGGGTGATGATCTTGCCCCGATAAAACGGACACCAAAGTCAAACTGACGAGGTGTCCAATGCCCAAATATACTCAGTCAAGAAAG
>CALCSP010000248.1 GCA_937893785.1 uncultured Verrucomicrobiales bacterium | reverse complement strand
TCGGCAAACAGGTTGACCTCAAAGCCCTCAAGCACAGTGAAGGCGGCCAGCTCTTTCTCCACATCCGCCTCCTTGGAACCCGTCCTGACCGGAGGGTCACGGGGTTTGATCGGTTTGTTGGCATAAATCAGCTCTTCCGCCTGAGCTATCAGGCCTGGATAAGTTGACCACTCCTCCTTGAATGAAGGTAGACCCTGCGCGGCATTGGAAAAGATTCTCCGGCTGTCATCACCAAACAGGCACTTCCAGTTGGCCGGCCGCCAGTATTCATACCAGAGCCGGTGCTTTTCCCGAACCGCAGCAACAAGATTTTCCGGAACCTTGCCGCCACCTGTTAATTGGCGGATAAAGGCCTCAACAGGATTACCTGGACCGGCAGCCACATAGGCTAATCCCCTTTGACCAGCGAGCTTCTTGATAGCTCCGGCGTATGCCTGCATTGCCTCTCCTCCTGTTCCCGGCCATTCAAAAGGCGAGGGGCCAAGCAGGACAACCCGCCTCCCATCAGCTGCAAAATCATCCAGCAACTTGGTGTATCCCTCAATAAAATCCCCAAGGCGATCCGGGCCATCCATGGACTCGATCTTGCCGAACTGGGCAATGACCACGGTCGCACCGACCTTCTTAAGCTGGGCTTTCCAGTCACCGAAGGCTCCCTGGCGCCAGCGCTCCCGGATCGTGCTCTGGAAATAAACGGTATCCCCGTCCCAGGCCAGGTCGCGAAACTTCGGCCGAACCTTCATGAACCGGTGCGTCAGGGCGGCTTCCAGCCTGCCGGCCTTTTGCATGCGCACCATGTCTGTGCCGCCCACGAAGGCCACGACCTCCTCCTTGCCCAGCTCGATAGGCACTGCTCGCGCAAAGCCCCCAAGGACGAAAACCAAAACGGCAATACAGGATAATCTCTTCATTTTCTCTTATGCTATTTAACCTTATTCATCTCTGCAAGATCGACCCACGCACCCCGGCGGGAGGATTCCAGCACGGCATCGGTAAACAACTGCACCCGCCAACCGTCCACAAGACTTGGCACATCAACCTCTTCCTGGGGCTTACCACTCATGACCTCGCGCAGGGCGGGAATCACCCATTGCCTGAAACGGTTGCCGATATCAAATCCCCCGGGATCCGCCTCGGCGATTACCTCCACGGTGTTATCCGGCAGTGAACGGGTCACCCTGCCGTGAAAACGATCAACGGCAATCGAGGCCTCAGTGCCATGCAGTTCCAGCTCGGGCACTAGCCCCCGGCGCAGGTAAGGGGCATGGGAGAGCACGAAGGAACCGACCGCCCCGCTCTCAAACTGCCAGGCAAGGGAGGCATAATCCGGGGTGCCTCCGCGACGGGACTTTCTATCTGCAAGGCCCTGCTCACCCTGCTCCAGTGCCTCGGTGAGGTTTACTTCGCCAATATCGAAGCGTGCCGGGGTAATGGTGTCGGCATGCGCCAGGACCCGGGTGGCCTCAGTACCGAGGATCCAGCGCACGGTATCATAGGCATGGGAGCCGACATCGGCAATGGTGCCGGCGGAGGAAAGCTTGGGATCATCTCGCCATGTCAGCGGCATATCCGCAGGCCGCGGGTTGTGCCAGCGATACATCACCGCCCGGATGTCCCCGAGTTCCCCGCTTTCCACAATCTGCTTGGCCTTGACAAAAACCGGCGACCAGCGTGTCCATAGAGGCACAAAGTGGGCCAGGTTTCCCGCCCCGCGGTAGGCATCCATCATCTCCCTGGCCTCAGCGGCATTGAGCCCGACAGGCTTCTCACAAAACAGGTGCTTTCCCGCTGCCGCTGCCGCCATGACCGCCTCATGGTGCAGGGCATCAGGGGTGCCGATCATCACGTAGTTGACCTCCGGGTGCTCAACCACTTCGCGCCAGTCACTGGTGGCCAGCTCTGCCCCATCCTCCTTGGCAGCCGCCTCAAGCAAGTCCATACGCCTGGCACAAAGGGCTACCATGCGCACGCCCTCGCAGGCACGCATCTCCGCCCGGTAAGGCGCCCCGATATAACCGGTCGCACCTAGCACTCCCACTCGAACTTCAGGCATGTTCATTAGCTTATCCGTGTAGCCACCTTTAAGGCAGGCATTCCTCTGCCGCCAACGTATGCGGGATCAAATTTCATGCCCGGATAATAAGGGAACTATCAGACAGAAAGCAAGACTGGCATTTTATGATGTTTTACTGCAGTCTTCCTACTGGAATGTCGACAAATACCCTCAGCCCGAATGCACGTATCGCTATCCTGATTGCTGCCTTCCTCGGCTGGTTCTTTGGTGGAGTTCAGATCGGGATGACCAACCTCATCAATGATGCGGCTAAGTTTTTGATCATTGAAGCCGGCTGGTCAGTTGGGCTGGACATCAAGGCAATCAACATCATGACGGCTAATTGGTATGCCTACCTGCAGTGTGCCTTCCTCTTTGGTGCAGCGGCGGGAGGATGGTTATTCGGTCGCCTCGGCGACCGAATAGGTCGCACAAGAGCTCTTGGAATATCAATCCTATGGTTTTCCGGTCTTACCGCACTAGCCTGGTTTGCCCGTGATCCTATGCAACTCCTTATCATTCGCTTCCTTGCCTGCTTGGGCATCGGCGGGTGCTGGCCCAACGGAGTTGCTCTTGTTTCAGAGACATGGTCAAAGGTTGCCAGACCGGTAATGGCCAGCATGATCGGAATGGCCGGCAACCTCGGCATCTTCGCCTTCGCCACATTAATGGCAAAAAACCCAGCAAGCCCTGATTCTTTCCGTTGGGTTTTCCTAGTTGGTGCTTCAGCAGCCCCACTCGGACTCATTATTCTTTTCTTCTTGCGGGAGTCACCAGCATGGTTGACTTCAAGAAATAAACTCGTCCAGGAAAACTCTGCCCCCCTACCTACACCATCGGTCTTCCATAAGCCCTACCTCGGTGTCACCCTAGTCGGTATCGCGCTCGCCACCGTTCCACTTTTCGGCGGCTGGGGAAGCTTTTCCTGGATAATTGTCTGGGCTGCTGAG
>CALCSP010000247.1 GCA_937893785.1 uncultured Verrucomicrobiales bacterium | reverse complement strand
CCGGTCCGTGGTGGGTTATTTTCACGTCAGGTAGGAGCGGTGCGTGCAGTGGACGGGGTCAGCCTTTCCATTGGCAGAGGGGAAACTCTGGGGCTGGTGGGGGAATCAGGATGTGGCAAATCGACACTGGGCAAGGCTATTGTGCGCTTGCTGAAACCGACTGCGGGATTCGTGAGTTTCAAGGGGTATGACATTACCCACATGGGACAGCGCGCACTGCGCCCCCTAAGGCAGGATTTCCAGATGGTGTTTCAGGATCCGGCGGAGTCACTTGATTCGCGCATGTCGGTGGGGGAACTGGTCGCTGAGCCTATGGTCATTCAGTGCATGGGTGACCGGCAGCAGCGCCGGGATCGGGTGGCGGAACTTCTCGACAGGGTGGGCCTGCCGAGAAGTGCTGCACAGAAGTATTCTTTTGAGTTTTCCGGTGGGCAGCGCCAGCGCATTGGTATTGCGCGTGCACTTGCCGTCAATCCTGATCTGCTGGTGCTTGATGAACCGGTATCAGCACTGGATGTATCAGTACAGAGCCAGGTGCTTAACCTCTTAATGGAGTTGCAGCGTGAGCTTGGGCTTTCCTATCTCTTCATTGCCCATGACCTTGCGGTGGTCAAGCATGTCAGTGACCGCATTGCGGTCATGTATTTGGGCAAGATTGTCGAGATGAGCGGGGCAGATGAGCTTTACCGCAACCCGTGCCATTCTTATACCAAGGCACTGATTGATGCCATACCGATCAGTGATCCCTCGCAGAGACGGGAACATGAACCGCTCGAGGGAGAGGTTCCCTCGCCGATTAATCCGCCGCCGGGATGTGCCTTCGGGCACCGGATCAATGCGCCGGGTTACAAGGAAAGTATTGAAATGGATATCCGCCTTAAGGAAATTGCTCCCGGGCACTGGGTTTCCAACTGTCCTTGTTGTGTCAGTTTGACTGCTTCCAATGCCATTGAGGATTAATTTCAAGGAGTAGTCAGTTGAGTTAATGGCGAGAACCTACCTAGAGCGCAAGGAAGCATGGGCGGCAAAGATGCGCTCGGTGCCAGCCCGAACCGAGCGGGTTGAGGGGCGGCTTCCGCCGGGGCAACATACTGTCAAGGATTTGCCAGTGCTCGACCTCGGCATTCACCCGGAGGTTGCTGCTTCGGATTGGCAGTTGGAGATCAGTGGTCTTGTGGAGGAGTCCTTAGTGATGGACTGGCAAGCACTGATGGCCCTGAAGCAGGTGGAGAAAACCAGTGACTTTCACTGTGTGACCACCTGGTCAAAATATGACTGCGTTTGGGGCGGGGTGCCGATGGCAGAGATCCTTGACTTGGTCAAGCCGACTGATGAAGCCCGGTTTGTGTTGTTTGCCTCTCATGATGATTACACCACTAACCTGCCTGTTGCGGCTCTCTTTGCCGAGGACGCGCTGCTGGCCACTTCCCTTAATGGTGAGCCCCTAAGTGTCAAACATGGGGGTCCCGTGCGCGTAGTCATCCCGCAGCTCTATGCGTGGAAGAGTGCCAAGTTTATCAGGAAGATTGATTTTCTTGCCAAGGATGCGCCTGGTTACTGGGAGCAGCGCGGCTATTCCAATACCGCTGATCCTTGGCTTGAGGAACGCTTTTCGGGCGAAGAGGTCCCCGGATGGAAGGATTAGCCGGTCTGACTTCAACTTATTTTTTGCTGAAGGGTAAGTGTTGGAAGTATGATCTCCAGTTGTCGGAATGATTAAGACCAAGCCATACAATACGAATTTTTTGTGTCTGTTTTTTTTCTGTGTGCTTTCCTCCTAATTGCCAACTATAGAAAAGGGATTTTCATCACACCCTTTTATATCAATATTGCTCTTTATGGCTAAGAAACCTTGTATCCTTGTTATCCGTGATGGTTGGGGCATCAACCCTGCCGGTGGTTCTCAGGCTGCGAAGAACGGTGACGCGACACTGCTCACTGATACACCGTTCCATGATTACCTTTTCGATAAATATCCCGTTTCGCACGTTAGTGCCAGTGGGGTGGATGTCGGCTTACCCGATGGTCAGATGGGCAATTCTGAGGTGGGTCACCTAAACTTGGGTGCAGGTCGTATCGTCTATCAGGACCTTTCTCGGATTAACCGGGCTATTGACAGCGGTCAGTTAGGCGAAAATCCCGTTCTG
>CALCSP010000246.1 GCA_937893785.1 uncultured Verrucomicrobiales bacterium | reverse complement strand
TTGGACAGAAAAAGTACTGGATCGCCGTTGCTACGAAACTCAACGCCCTGATAGACACTAGGCAAGAAGCCGTTACTCCAGAGACTTGACCCGGCACCAGCTACACCTCCAGAAACCATCACGACGTAGGCCGGAAGGTCATTACATTCTGACCCAAGGCCATAAGTGACCCACGAACCGATGCTCGGTCTACCGATCCTGTTAAGCCCCGAGTGGAAAAACATCTGTGCCGGTGCATGATTAAAGTCCTCCGTCGTCATGGATCGTACGATGGCAATCTCACTTGCCACAGTCTTCAGGTGCGGAAGAATCTGGGAGATGTCCTGATTCTCGTTCAGCCTCTCAAACCTGAACGGTGAAGCCATCATCTTTGGGTGCCCACGCAGGAAAGCAAACCGTTTGCCCTGTATGAACTCCTCAGGTGCCGGTTTACCATGCCAATCCTGCAGCCTGGGCTTGGGGTCAAAAAGGTCAAGCTGGGAGGGGGCACCAACCATATGTAGAAAAATGACCGACTTGGCACGTGCCGGAAAATTTCCGGGACGGGCATCATTAGGACCGGCATTCGTCGCGAATCCATCACCAGAAAGCAATTGATTGAAAGCGAGTGTGCCCACACCCATTGCCCCTCCCCCGCGCAGGAATGCCCGCCGGGCGAAACTTATTGTAGCCTCCTCAGCTTCCATTTCTTTTAAAATACAAAATCCACAAAACGCAATTCACACTTTGTTCCGAAGCATTCATACCATTACCCCAATCCACAGTTCCTTATTTAGTAATGGTTTCGTGAAGATTCAGGAGTGTCGTGGCAACATCAAACCAGGCCTCAACCTCCGAACCATCGGTGTCTAATGAAGTGAAGTAAATCCTACGCAGTATTTCAACCTCATCGAGCAGAGGATGACGACAAAGCGCAATCCGAAAAGCATGCGCCAGACTCATAGTCGCGTCCATGTCCTCAGTCTCTTGTTGTATACGTGCAGCAAAGGCACGCGCCATCTCGACATAGGACGGATCATTCATCAGGGTGAGTGCCTGCAATGGCGTATTGCTCGACTGTCGCATTACTGTGCAGGCTCCCCTGTTAGGAGCATCAAAGTTGGCAAAGCTTGGGTAGTGAGCAGAACGACGCCACAGAGTATAGATGCCGCGACGATGCAAATCCTCACCACCGGAAAGGTAATAGGTATTGTCCACCTCGCCTATTACCCTCCAAAACTTATCCGGTTGGATCGGCCTGACCGGCGGACCAAACATCTTGCCGGAAAGTAATCCTGAAATGGCCAGCGCATTATCACGCACCAATTCAGCAACAAGCCGGTTTCTTGGCCCTCGGGCGTAGTAGGCATTATCGGGATCCTTGACACGCTTTGCCATTCCACTCACTGCGCTCTGCCGATAGGCGGCAGAGAGGACAATACGCCGAATCGTAGCCTTCATCGACCAGGAATCATCATCACGAAAAGCAACTGCAAGCCAGTCAAGCAGTTGAGGATGACTTGGCTTTTCACCCTGACGGCCAAAATCATCCAGAGTAGTCACCAACCCCCTCCCGAATAATTCAGCCCAGATACGGTTGACTGCCACCCTCGCAGTCAGCGGATTCTCCGGTGAAACAATCCACCTTGCCAGTCCAAGTCGATTTTTTGGCTGCCCTTGTGGGAACGGATGCAAAGCAGAAGGGGTTGATGGTTGAACCTCCCTACCCGGCGTAAGAAAATCGCCACGCTTCAGCACAAAGCTCCTTCGCGGCTTATCCATTTCTTTCATTACCCTAGATGTAAATCCAATCTGAAAAGCGCCCTTCTCAATACTCTTTGTTTGACGATTAACCTGTTGCTCAAGGTCCCCAAGAGCTTTTGCGCCCTCACCTTTCTTAAACAGGGCTTTTTTGATACGCATCGCTTCCTGAAAATTCCGCTCTCGCTGATGAATCAGAGCCAGTGCCTGTGGTGCATCCTTCTTCAATCCGACCAGTTTCTTTTCCGGTAATTCCCGGCAAAGCTCCTCCACCTTCGCAATGAACTGCTGCTTAACCAAGTTAAGCTTGTATCGCAACTCCTCTCGACGCTGCTTCTCCTCCGAGTTAAGCGGCACATCTACATCTGGACCGCTGTATTTCATACCCGCACCATTGGGATCAATGCGCCTGCCCTCCTGGGGCGTGTTATTAAAAAATGCAGCCAGTGAATAATAGTCTTCGATAGAGAACGGATCATACTTGTGGTCATGGCACTGAGCACAAGCAAGGGATACTCCCAGCCAAACGGTTCCCGTCGTGTTCACACGGTCAACAACCTGCTTAATACGGTCCTCCTCGGCGTCTGTTCCTGCCTCCAGATTCAATATAGGGCCACGATGAAACCCGGTAGCTATCCGCTGACTTTGGGTCGCATTCGGCATGAGATCACCTGCAAGTTGTTCCGTAGTAAACCGGTCATAAGGCATGTCATCATTGAGGGCAGTAATCACCCAGTCACGGAAAGGCCACACATTGCGAAATCCATCCCTCTGGTAGCCATCCGAATCGGCATAGCGGGCAAGATCCAGCCATCCAATAGCCCACTTCTCACCAAATCCAGGCATCGCAAGAAGGCGGTCTACAATTTCAACATAGTGCGCTTTGGAAGGGTTCGCCAAGAAAGCATCGGTCTCTGCTATAGATGGAGGAAGACCTATGAGGTCAAGATAAATACGCCGTAGCAACCGTGCCGGTTGTGCCTGCCTCTCAGGAGACAGTCCAATATCGGCCATCTCATGAAAAATAAACCGATCAATCGGGTTTTGCTGCCACGATGAGTGGTCTGCGTCAGGAAGCGCAGGCCTTTGAGGTGCAAGATAAGCCCAGTGCGATTGCGCACTGCCCACCACTGCGGAAAAGACCAGTGCTAATAGCGTGATGGACCCCAGGCGCATCGGCTCTATCCCATTACTTCGTAACTTTGAGGATCCCGTGCATCAATTGTGAGTGACCGGGGTAGGTGCAGATATAAGGATAATCACCAGGTTCTGAGGGAACCGTCATGTATAAGACATATTTCCTGTTGGGGGCAACCTGCGGAGTTGAGGCCAGCACCTCTGGGATATCAGGAATAAAGTTCTGTTCGATAGCCTTTGCACCAATAGCCAATGTTGCCTCCATGACTTTCTGCCTGCTACCGGGAGCACATACCGCAAGGTTATGCATTAAGCCGGTCGGGTCATTATTAAGCAGCACAATGGCCACTTTTTCACCAGCCTTTGCCGCAATACTATCAGTATCAAATTTCATGCCAGGCTTCACTCCAACCTGAATCTTTCTGGCACTCTCATATCCGGGAGGAACCAAAGCCACTTTTTGTTTACTAAGGGTGTCCATCTCGGACCGGAAACCCTCATCCTCGATCCGTTTCAGCGACTCCTTACGGAAATTTTCAATGAATCCTCCAAAGCTGGCACCTCCCTTAAAATTACGAGCCTTGGCAAACCAGTTAAAGAACTGCTTGCGTAATGCCGGAGTCCAACCATTGGAAACATTCTTCAGAGCGAAAGCGTAGTGGATTTGCTGGCGTTGTGGATTGTTCGCTTTCTGGTTAAGGAAACTGTTTCCATAACGACCGGAACGCTTGAGAAGCGTGTCATCGAACTCAATTTCCTCCAGACCAACTGCTTCCTGACTAAGTAGGGGCACAGTTTTAGCAACCACATCAGCAGAACCAAGATAGACAAGCATATCAACAAGTTCACGATTAAGGGCATCAGTCCTGGCCGGATACAATGGACTGATAGCAGAAATCACCTCTCTGGCAGAAGCCTCATCAGGCTTACCCATGCGGATAAAGCAAAGCGCCAAGATACGCAACGCTTCAAGTTTTTGATCATCATTCATGTCAGCTTGCGAGTGCTGACTAATCGCTTCAAGCAGAGCCGCCTGATGACTCTGATCACCTTGCCGAGTAAGGGCCAACAATGCAGTTAAAGAAGTCTGGAGATTTTTCTCACCAAGAGCTAGAGCAGCCCAGTCACTCACCGGCTGATGCTCCAGAGCAATCCGGGCAGCGTAACGAAGAAAGCGATCTTCGTGGCCAAGATTTTTCCAGATTTTATCAATCGATCCGGCAACCTGCCTACCATGAAAAGATTCCATCTCTCTGCGCTGCATACGCAGGGAACTATTGAGCTTATTGTCGGCAAAACGACGCTTGGCAGATAACTCCCCTTTGTAGCTGACACGATAGAGAGCTGACTGAGTTCCGCGCCCGCCAACTGCGAAATACATGTTACCGTCCTTGCCGATTACTCCATCGGTGACATTGAGCGGCACGCCAGTAATGAATTCTTCCTTAACACCTTGATAGGTTGATCCAGTAGGAACCATGTGGATGGCGTAGATGGTGCCGTAGGTCCAATCAAAAACGTAAATAGCATTTTGATAGTCAGCAGGAAACTTGGCACCCTGCCCTGACATTACTCCAGTCGGACAACCGGGCCCGATATCAATGGCAGGAGGCAGGCAATCAGGATACCAAGCCGGCCATTTTCCGGTACCTGTGCGCCAACCAAATTCGCTTCCACTCGTGCAATGATAGACTCGAGTGGGTCGATACCAAGGCGTTCCACTGTCCCATTCCATATCAGAATCGTAAGTAAACATTTCGCCATCCGCATTGAAGGCGACATCGTATTGATTACGAAACCCGGATGAATAGAAGTTCCAGCTCTTGCCGTCAGGGTCTGTCTTCGCAATCCAACCACCGGGAGCACGAATACCACGAGCATGACCACGGGCATCCACCATGCGAGGCAACAATAAATCTTCCGCGTAGTTCTTGGGAACCGAGTAGGTTTCCGGGGTGGGAGGCTTCGTATGGTTACCACCAACAACCATAAGGGATTTTCCGTCGGGGGTAAGAACTACCGCATGGGGGCCGTGCTCACCGCCACCCTGCAACCCGCGCACGGGCGTAACCTTGTCCAGTTGATCGTCACCGTCACTATCAGTCAGGTAATAAAGTCCACTACCGTGCCCCCCTACACCTCCGCCATTGACGCAAACATAAAGGCGACCGAAAGCCCAGAGTAACCCTTGCCCACCGCTAATGGAGGCTGGAACTTTCTCGACTTTGAGAGAAGCACCCAAGGTAATTCGCCAGATTCCGGCCTTCCCCTGATCACTGCAGTAAAGGCGCCCCTTATCATCAACGGCCATGGACACCCATGAGCCCTGTTGCCCCTTTGGAACATCATAAATTTTCTCAACGGTAAAACCCTGCGGGTGCACGCGAGCATTGCCGCTGTCCACCTTCACTTTGCCCACGAATGTAGAGGTAGGCACTGTAGAAAATGACTTACTTTCCAAGGCCGCTGTATCCGACTTTTTCAAGACAATATCTTTGGCCTCCAATCTCATCGGACCACCTGCGTGTAGTTGCAGAGCAATCACACCTTTCATCGAACGCTTGGCTTCCTGATTGTCAACAACCTCGGAAGTCACCTTACCATTCACCTTGTGAATGAGGGTATTCCCTTTGGCGATCACAGTAAACTCGTTCCATTTAGCGAGGTCCAACTTCTCCGCAGCATCCACTTTTCCGGCAACCGCCTTCTTACCTTTATTATCAATAACAACCTTTTGTCCTCGCTGAGCAATAATACCGCGTCCCTTTTCTTCATAGAGCATACCGAAGTATTTTGGTGAGGGATGCATATCCATCTGATAGCCGCCCACAGACCATTTCTTGGCATTAAGAACTTTGGACCGATATTGGATGCCGGAATTGTTATTTCCAATCACCCGAGCCTTGAGCGTTAACTCAAAGTCACCCACCTCGCCACCTTTCCAGATCAGAAAGGTATTACCGGCAGTTTTCTTCTGCGCAGTCGTCTCACCGACAATGATACCATCCTGAACACTCCAGAACTCCGGATTGCCGTCCCATCCGGTGAGGTCTTTACCATTGAATAGATCTTGGCTTTGCGCACCACTGATCGCGGCGAGAGAAATGAATACTGCAAAAAAATAACGGGTCATATTTATATATGTTTATTGGTTGCTAGACTATCGCCCGATTGGCGAGGAGTAAAGTTGCGTTTGGGTGTGTTTTCCAAAGGAACAGGTAGAATATAATATCTCCTCTTATATGCCATACCCTGTTCGATTCTCACCTACCACTAGAGAAAAAAATCACAACCCACTCAACATCGGTGTTGCCGTTCACAATCACCGACAGTGCCCCTAAACGTTAAGAGGCCCCTGGTCGGGCTTCTCCTCCAATTTTTCTTTCTTTGGCTCTTTGGGGGGATTTGGGGATTCTAATTTATCTGATGGCGCAGATTGGTCAGGCTGACTGGATTTGCGCATCTTCTCAATCTCAGCCTTGAGCCGCATGACTTCAGCGGCTAACTCGGCATTTTTCTTTTCTGATTGCTCGGAACGCAAGCGCTCCGAGCCCATCTTTTCTTGCGCCTCCTGAAGAGACTTGGAGACAGTTGCTAATTTCTTTTCCAGCAAGCTCTCCATTTTCTCCAGTTCATTAAGAGCTTGCTGCGTTTCGATAAGATCTTTTGACATGCTCGCCAGCTTCATTTTCTCGTCCTTGAGCTGCGTTAGTAACATCTTCTGATTACTCTCAAGCTGCTCCCTTACTGCCTTCTCTTTTATGAATTCCTTCTTGGAATTATCCAGCATGGCACGAGCCTGATCCAGACTCGCAGAAAGTTGATCACCCCGCGCCTGAAGATCGGCAGACACCTTAGCTGACTGCTCTTGGGCAGCGCTAAATTCCGACTTAAGCCCTCCGATATCCTTGGCAAGCGCAGCGGATCTTTGATGCTCTTCAAGAAGCAAAGCCTTTAACTCTTTTTTGTCATACTTGAGGTCATTGATCTTCTCCCCCTGAACCTTTGCCTCCCCAATCAAGTTACTGACTTTCTTATTTTTATCAGAAATCACAAACATGGCTCCGATCAGAAAAAGAAACAGTGCAGCCAAAACCAACAGGCTCCGAACTCTCCCCCTAGAAGATGATTGAGAAAAGACTGCAGCAGGTAAATCCTCTCCCGAACCTTCATCAATTAAATTGCCTTCAGAATCGCCCGACCTTGTTTCGACCATTAACTCGGGTTCGAACCGGGCATCTGTCCATACCGTAAATGCTCTGTTGCACTGAACCTCCAAGAATGAAATGCCAACATCATTCTTCACCTGAACTGGCATTGAATCTAGTCCATCTGGCGTTGTCCATATAGTAAAGCAATGAGCCGGTAACGCTACGGAACCGTCCACCTCAGAATCATCACCACCATCGAGCACTTCAGCATTCCTATCTTCAAAAACTCCCTCGGGAAGAGGTTCAATGACATGCTCCACTCCACTGTCCTGAGCCTCGGTTTGCATTAAGGAATGCGCAGAATGATCGAGCCCTGCTTTTGCCCAGATCGTGAATGCCATTGATCGCACTGAAGGCTGACCAGCATCCATAGCAAACACCTCACGTGTTGGCTTCGAATCGACAATCCAGATAGTAAAAGGATTAGCACGGTGCAGGTCAATCTTCTCCGAAGCTATAGGGTTCCCTCCAACTGATCCTGCTCGTTGGGTCCATATTTTTGCAAACCACCCGCCTTTCGGACGGCTAATTGCGGTAGGGTTTCTGGCGAGTTCCTCGCCAACAGGTCGGGCCATGGTCAGAAATATCAGGTTGAATGTGCAGTTAGATTTAGCACGGTTTATGCCTGTTTATAAAGTCAGATTATGCTGTTTATGTCACAAATTTGAGGTCTAAACCCGATTACAGCTGCAAAAATCGCATACCGCATTGACAATTCACTGTTATTTGGTCATCCGATTACCTGCCCATGTTGCTTGTCATTGATAACTACGACTCCTTTACA
>CALCSP010000245.1 GCA_937893785.1 uncultured Verrucomicrobiales bacterium | reverse complement strand
GATGGTGAGGCGGATTTTTATGAGTGCTTTAATAACGGCTGCAAAATCGGCAAGCATGTGCATGAATTTTCCACCGGGCTGGATACCGACCCCCAAGGCAACTTCTATTTTGTAAAGGGTCACGGCGGTAAAAACAAGCATGCGGGCACATTCTTAAAGGTGTCAGCCGACGGTGCCAGCATTACGCCTGTGGCTACCGGGTTTCGTTGGCCAAACGGCTCCGGTGTGGGTCCCAAGGGGCAGCGTACGGTTGCTGACCAGCAGGGAGGTTGGGTGCCTTCATCGCGTCTTGATCTGATTAAAGACGGAGGGTTCTACGGATTTATGGGCACCCATCATCGGGAGGTGGCACCAACGACCTATGACGGCCCGCTTTGCTGGATTCCTCACAAGGTGGACAATTCATGTGGCGGCCAGAGTTGGGTAGAGGGTGGCAAATGGGGTCCCTTTGAGGGAATGATGGTGCACACTTCCTACGGTAAGTGTCGCCTTTTTATGGTATTAGCCGAGAATATCGACGGGGTTGATCAGGCTGGTGTTGTGCAGTTTCCCGGGGTGAAGTTCCAGTCCGGGGCAATGCGTGCACGCTTCAGTCCACATGATGGACAACTCTATGTGAGTGGACTCAAGGGCTGGCAGACCAGTGGTGCCAAGGATGGTTGTTTTCAGCGCATCCGTTTTACCGGCAAGCCGGTGCGCATGCCCACGGCACTGAATATTCACACCAACGGCATTCGGATCATGTTTAGCGAAAAGCTCGACAGGGAGCTTGCCGAGGACTTGGACAGTTGGCAGCTTGAGCGTTGGAATTATCGATGGGCTGGGCAATACGGATCGAAAGACTGGTCGGTAGCAGACCCGAATAAGCAGGGACGTGATAAGCTGGCGGTGGCCTCGGCAAGGTTACTTCCTGGTGATCAGGGCGTTTTTCTTGAGGTTGCTGACATGCAAAAAGTCATGCAGATGGGCATCAGCTATGACCTGGAGGATACCGATGGCGAGGAGATTATCGGCGCAATCTACAATACGGTGCATACCATGGCACCGGCCTTTAAGCCTTGAGAGCGGCTATTGTTCTGCAAGTGAAACTCTGATCAGTTCCGTGTCGTTACGCACAAAACAGGAGCGCATCGCGTAGGCGGGGTGGGACCAGACAATCTTGCGCTGGCGCATATCGAGCCCGTTTGGCTCAATGATTTTTGCACGGCTGGTTTCTCGGTAGCCTTCTGGTGAGAGTCCTGCAATTGCCAGTTCCCCATTCTCGCTGAAAAGGAAGTAGCGCTCCTCATGCGGAGTTACGAAAACCGTGCCCCATCGTGTTGGCCTTTTCAGCCCGACAGGAGCGAGGGATTCCCAAATTCTCTTTCCGCTTTTCAGCTCAAGGCATCGGAATTCCCCATAACTGCATGCGCCATACAGATAGCCATCAGCAATGACTGCGGTGTTCATGATTCCATGAAGATGTTCGGTTCTTTTTTCACTCTCCTTTTCCGTGCGCCAAAGGATTTCTGGAGGGCCTTCGTCCTGCAGTTCAAGGGCCATTGAGCCGTTGTAAAAGGAAGAGAAGTAGAGGATGTCACCAACCAGCTGCGGGGTTGAGACGCTCAGGCCAAAACGCAGTTTCCAAGGAACACGCCATATCAATTCACCGGTTTCCGGATCCAGCGCATTAGCGGCTTCCGGGTGCCAGATAATCAGCAGTTTTTTGCCGCCATGGGTGATGATCACCGGCGGGGCATAGCCCGGCTCCTTGGCACTTAAGGCGCGCCATTTTTCTTTACCGGTCATTTTATCCAGTGCCAGAGCGACGGATCCATCGCCGGCTGCAAGACAGATAAGAAGCTCGCCGTGGATCATCGGTGCTGCCGAGAATCCCCAGGTTGGGGTCTTGCTGCCGGTCATCTCATTAAGGTCAGCTGACCAGATTTCTTTTCCATCTGCGGTTTGGCTGCAAATAAGGTTGCCTTCTGCTCCAAGACTGTAGACTCGGTTATTTTCAATCAGAGGAGTGGTGCGTGGTCCTGCTGCATAGCTAATTGTATAGGGGCAGTCATACGTCTTTTCCCAGATCAGCTTGCCGGTTTCAGCATCAATACAGGCCAAGCGTTCATTGCCTGGGATCTGGCCACGGGCGAATGGGTTTGCCGGCGTGGCTGAAAGGTCGGGAATCTTGCGATCCATGATAAACACCTTTCCCGAGGCTACAGCGGGCCCGGCATAGCCACGATGGATCTTCGTGCGCCAAAGCACTTTCGGGCCATCTTCAGGGAAACTCTTCAGGATGCCTTTTTCTCGCCAGACCCCATCGCGTTGTGGGCCGAACCAGCCGGGCCAGTCATCAGCACGCGTAATTGGTTGGCAAAAGGTGAGACCGATGAGGATAAACAGGGTGATTTTCATGACTTGATTGGCGCCCTCTAGGAGGGTTCTTGATAAAGGGATCAGTAATCTACCTAGGCAACAATGTCGTGCAGAACTCTTCCAGCGACATCGGTTAAGCGGAAGCGCCGTCCGCTGTGCAGATAAGTTAGCTCTTCATGATTTAGTCCCAGAAGATGCAGGATAGTTGCATGGATGTCGTGGATCTCGACGGTATTGACGGCGGCCTTATGACCAACCTCGTCGGTTTCCCCGTAGGAGGTTCCTCCGCGGGTTCCGCCACCTGCCATCCAGTAACAACCTGCGTGCGGGTTGTGATCGCGTCCGGTGGGTTTGCCGCCTGAGAGTTGTGAAACCGGCAGGCGGCCGAATTCACCGCCCCAGATCACCAGCGTGTCCTCGAGCATGCCGCGTTGTTCCAGATCAGCAAGTAGGCCGGCGATCGGGCGGTCGGTCTCGCCGGCAAACTGGCTGTGGTTTTTTTGGATGTTGCCGTGACCGTCCCAGCTGCGGGCGTTTTCCATGCCACCTGAGTAGATCTGGACGAAGCGCACACCGCGCTCGACCATGCGCCTTGCCATCAGGCACTGGCGGGCAAAGTGTGAGCAGCGTTTTTCCTCGAGCCCATAAAGGGACTTGATGTGCTCGGGTTCACTGTCGATTTCAAAG
>CALCSP010000244.1 GCA_937893785.1 uncultured Verrucomicrobiales bacterium | reverse complement strand
ATGGGGGATTTCCAACCTTTTATTTAATGTTTCCTGACCTCTCGGTAAAGCTCGAAATCAGTGCTACTAAAGGGATGTGTATGGTAAGTATGGTAATTTGATTTCAGGTATTTTGCACCTTCTTCCGACTTAGTGGTGAGAAGGGTCAAAAAATCGAATAAGAGTATCAAATTTTGGACACATGGATCATGTTTTGGTCGGAGGGTAAGCCTCTTGTTGCCGCGGTATTTTGAGGGGCGTTTCTAAGAGCGGGTTAGGGCGGCAACTTCTTTAAGCGATCCATTTTTCTGTTGAAAAGCAAACATGCTAAGACTGTGCCTTTCACCATGGACAAACACGACTAGTAGCCTTTATCTTTCCGCCATGAACAATTTTATCCTCATTAAATCCATCCTGTGTTTCGCTTTTGTTGTGTGCGTTCTCGGAAATGGTATCGCGGATGCGGCGGAAATGCGTACTTGGACGAACCTAAAGGGTCAGAAGCTTAAAGCGCAGTTACTAAGTGCTGACAATGTCAATGTGCGATTACGACTTGAAAGTGGACGGGATGTGACAGTGCCTCGTAAAACACTCAGCATCGGTGATCAGCAGTTCATCAAGGAATATGGTGGAGGGGCGGGAGTTCCGATTGATCCCAAGGCAAAACTGACGGTGCCAGAGAAGACCATGAAGTTTGATTCAAAGACAATCAAGCGCAGGGATAGTGATGGCGACGGACGGGATGACAAGTTTATATTTCCAGATGGGTATTCTCTGCAATTTGATATGGTAGAGAGTGAGCATTTCTTGGTCATGTCCAGTGGTAGCGTGCGTGGCAAGGATACCGCGGAGTTGGCTGAACGGCTTTGGTATGGAATGAACTTCCAACACCCGGGATTTGCAGAGAAGTGGGGAGATGAAAAGATGGCCATTTTTCTTTGCGGGGAAGATGAGGATTACCGAATTCTCGGGCAGTATTGTGTCGATTTGATTGCCAAGGGTGGGAATGCGCAAGAGGCCTCCAATACAGCAAAAACTTGGCCGGCATCTTCAGGTTCAACGTTAAGGTTGGGCAATGATCTGGCAGATGAATACGGGGTAATGATGCGGGCTCGTGCTTTCAAGGCTTCGGACAAGCGGCGTTTCAAGCGTGGCGTTTGGAATCCGTTTCCGGCACATTGCCTAGCCGGGTCCATTCTCAGCGTTCAGATGGGGGGCTCCGGCGGGGGGGCAGGATCTGAGGGGTATTTTGCCATTACTACCGGTCATAGTTATTACAAGGAGATTCAGCTTACTGATGAAACAGTAACAACAATGGTGGATGCCAATACCTATGAGTCTGATGAACTCGTCAAGGCAGGAGGGTTTGATGACGGCAGGAAGTGGGCACGGACACTGCGTGATCTAGTTAAGAAGGGAAAGGTGGTTCCTAGTATTGAGAAGCTCTATCGGACGGAGAGTGCCATGCAGCTCACTCCTGAGTTAACAGTATCCATGTATGGCTTTGCACGTTACATGCAGAGTACACCGGACCGTTTGGCCAAGTTTTCTAAGGCAATGGATTTGGTGGATACCAGTAGGTCTATTCCCGTGCCTTTGGAGTTGGCTAAGATTTTTGGTTTCCAGACCGTCAAGGAATTTGAAGATGACTGGATTGCCTACATGAAATCCACAGATTTCAAGTGAGGTTGGCAAGAGTAACTGTGCTGAATTCACCAGGCAGACGAGCCCTGAAACTGAATGTTTCCTTGATTAAGGATAACGAGCCAAATACACAAGAATGTATTTAATGAAACGACTGCCCATAGAGATGATTTCCCTTGCCTTTCTTGCCGGGTTGGGCGGAATGGTCAACGCAGAGAGTCCGCCGGCGGCGAAGGGGCACGATGCATTTATTGAGGGATTGCGGCAGGTGAAAGACAAAGGGGGCAAGAGCGCCAGTAATCCGCGCACCTTGAGTCCTGTGGTCTCTCGGTTTAAGGGGTGGTTTATTGATATTACGGAAAAGGCTAAGTCGTGTAAGCTCAATGGTCTTGATGCGGTGGAGGGCATTTCTCTTGCCAGTGAATCACGCGATACATCTTCGTGGCAATTTGTGGAAACGGACAAGGGTTACCTTGTTCGTGCCGCAGGAGGAAAATACAAAGGTTGGATTGTTGCCAGAGATGATAGTGCAAAAACTCGCCCTGAAGGACCTAATCTCACGGTGACTCCGGCTCTGCGCCTTGCCAGTTCACCGACTGATAATTGTCACTGGAAACTCATCCTTACCAAGCAGGGGCTTGTGCTGGAAGCTCTTTCAGGTAAATACAAGGGATGGTTCTGGGATTTTGGTGGTAATGATCCATCGCACAAGGAATCAGGCCGCGACGTTGCAATTAATGTGCTGCTTGCTGAGCGAGTGGTTGCCGGCTCTTACTTTGCGGTCAAGGCAGCTGACTAGATAAATAGCAATTTTTTTCCAAGAGCCGGGTTGCAGTTTCCTGATGGCCGGATCTAATGATTAAGAATCTGGCTGTAGGAATATTTTCTTCTCCCTATAGGTGATGACTGCGTCGGTTTCACGCATAAAGTCAGCACCAAAAATTGCTCCATACTCACGATTTCCACCCAGCTGTTTAAAAAGGTCAATCGATAGCAGTCGCCTGTTTTCGAACAAGGCACGTCCCATTCTCAGGCTAGGCACTTGGGTGATTGCAGCCGGTGCCTTCCCTCCTATGCCGTAGACGGTTTGATCCATTGGACCAACTTGACAACCGCATTCCTTAGCCCAGTCAACATGCAGGACAGAACTGCCGGCGCCGGTATCAATCATGAATCGGGTATCCTTTTTGTTGAGTTCGCCATCGACAAAAATATGATTGCCTCTGCGCTTGTATTCAAAGCTTTGGTATTTACGTAATTCGAGGATGTCCTGAACAGTGAGTCCGCCACACTGGCGCAGGAATATTTCCCTTTCCGGGCTCCAAGCGCTTACATATTTGGCGTCATCATCCGTAAGCCTGCTTACCGGGAGCATCAGGGTCTTGTTTTGCCCCTCGATTTTCAGTTCTACAGAAGTAGCGTTCTTCTTGGCAATCTTTCCCTTGTAGGTCTTGCGGTCTTTTGTCTTAAAGAATCGGTATTCAGGAACTTTCACTGCCTCTGCTTCACCGTCTTCGCCGATGAGGTCTGGTCGGAAGAAGATGCGGCCTTCTTTATATGAGATTACGGCTCGCATACGGCTCATGAATTCGGCTCCGAGT
>CALCSP010000243.1 GCA_937893785.1 uncultured Verrucomicrobiales bacterium | reverse complement strand
CTTCCGATACCGGTTGGCAGATCGTTTATATGGAAATTCCCTATCGTGGTGCCACGGCAAAGGATGTTGAGAAAGGAGTCCTTATTCCGGTGGAGAAAGCACTTGAGGGTATGGCAGGTATTAGGGAGACGAATTCAGACGGCATGCGGGGGATGGCGAAGTTTTACATCAAGCCAGAGAAGGGGACGGATTTGCGCGAGTTGCGCGAGAAAATTAGAGGTAGAGTGGAAGGGATTTCAACTTTTCCGGCCGAGACTGAGTCGCCAAAAATTTCGATCCCTGATGCAACAGCTAAGAGGCCAGTTCTCAGTGTTGCCGTGACCGGAAATCTTACGGAGGATCAGTTGCGCGAGGTGACACGGCGAGTTCAACAGGATTTACTGGAGATAGATGGAATTAGCAGGGCTGATGTTCAGGGGCAGCGGAGGTTTGAGATATCCATTGAGGCAAACATGGAAAAATTACGATCCTACAACCTTGGGTTTCGGGACCTTGCGGATGCTATTCGTCGCTCTTCTATCGATCTTCCTGCCGGATCCATTAACAGCCAGAGTGGGGTGCTTATCGTTCGAACCAAGGGGCAGGCATACGTTAAGGATGAGTTTGATAGGATACCCGTTCGTGCTGCCAATGGAGCAGAGGTTCGGCTTGGTGAAGTCGCCTCTGTGAAAGACGGTTTTGAGGAGGATAAGGTCTTTACTGACTTTAATGGGCGACCTGCCATGTTTGTCAGAGTACTGCGAAGCGATACTGAGAGTGCGATTGATATTTCCAATAAGGTTAAGGATTACGTGGAATCGCCATCGACTGCCTTTCCGGAAGGAATTCATCTATATACATGGAATGACACATCCCTTTCTATGCGCGGCAGGTTGGGAACTCTGAGTTCTTCCTTACTGCAGGGTTGTATCCTTGTGTTTATTATTCTCGGGATTTTCCTTAGGCCAAAGGTCGCCTTCTGGGTGGTGGTAGGTATCCCGGTAAGTTTTGCGGGTGGAATTATGTTGATGCCTGACTTGGGAATTACTGCCAACGTCATGACTCTTTTCGGTTTTATTATTGTCTTAGGGGTAGTGGTAGATGATGCGATTGTTACGGGTGAGAATGTCTACTCAAGATTGCAGCAGGGAATTGATCCTCTTGAAGCTTCCATATTAGGCACTAAGGAAGTTGCAGTTCCGGTTACCTTTGGTGTAATCACAACGGTGGTAGCATTTCTGCCGCTTCTCTCTTTTGACGGAAGGTGGGGGGATTTTGCAGGGCAAATTCCCAAAGTGGTTGCTCCTGTTTTGTTGTTTTCCCTCGTTGAGTCAAAGCTCATCCTGCCGGCTCATCTCAAGCATGTGCGACTACGCAGTAATCAACTTGGGCTCTTTAGCCGTTTTCAAAAAGCCATTGCCAGAAGCTTGGAGAGGTTCGTGGAAAGGTTTTATCAACCATCTCTGGACTTTGCTGTAAGGCATCGCTTTTCAGCCATTGCCGCTTTTATTGCCATGGGTATGGCAATGGCGGGCTATGTAATGGGAGGACGGATGGGGTTTGCTTCTTTTCCATCTGTAGAGAGTTTAAAGGTTTCTGCGTCATTGAATTTGCCAAATGATCTTCCTATTCAAAGAACCGCGGAGATTGTCGACCGGATTACGCTAGCCACAGAGACGTTGAAGGAAGAGTTTGTTGATCCAGGCACAGGTCGTAGTCTCATTCAAAACGTTGCCTCGGTTACAGGTTCGGAAAAGCTTGGTGGGCGCTTTGATCACTCTCGCGGGCATGTGGTTTTAGAGGTTCTTCCTCCAAGTTTGCGCTCCGCACCCGGGCCTAAAAACAGTGCGATTGCGGTTCGCTGGAAAGAGCTAGTAGGTGAGGTTGAGGAGGCGGATTCATTTTTTATAAGGGCTGAAATCACCGGCAAGCGAAATGATGAAGCGGACAAGCAATTGGAAGCACTGGAACTTGAACTGCGTGGAGAGAATTCTGAACAGAAGAATGAGATAGCAAGGCAGATTAAGGAATTGCTTGGTGCTTATGAGGGGATCAATGGGAGCTGGGCTCGCATTAATCGAGGACATGATGAACTTGAGTTTACCTTGAAACCTCGAGCAGCAGAACTTGGCTTGACTCAGCAGTCGCTAGCACGCCAGGTACGCCAGGCTTTTTATGGGGAGGAGGCTCAGAGAATTATGCGTGGTACTGACGAAATACGAATCATGGTGAGGTTGCCAAGAAAAGAGCGCCGTTCTTTGCATACCCTCGATAGATTAAAGATTCGCACATTTGGAGGATCAGAAGTTCCGCTCGGGACAGTGGCAAATATAAGAATGACGAAGTCTCCCACTTTCGTTGAGCGTAACGATGGCGCGGAGGTGATTCGCATCGGGGCTGCTCCTCAGGATGAAAATGTTGATATTTTGGGAATAGCTAATGAACTAACTCCACAAATAGAACGTTTGGTGAATACGGAAAAGGGACTTTCATTCCAGTTTAAAGGGTATATTGCAGAGCATGAGGAGTCGAAACAACGAACGGTGATTTCTTTTGTTGCGCTCTTTTTTGCTCTTTTTGCGCTTTTAGCAATTCCATTCAAGTCACTCCTTCAGCCTTTTCTTGTTCTGTTGGCTCTTCCCTTTGGAATTATTGGTGCCTTATTGGGGCACATGATCATGGGGCTGACACCTTCCTATCTTTCAATTTTCGGTATGCTTGCTCTAGCAGGAGTAGTGGTTAATGACTCATTGGTGATGGTGGATTTTATCAATCGTCAATGTAGGGAGGGGATGGGACTGAGGGAGGCGGCACTGAAGGCTGGAGCAAGGAGGTTCCGCCCTATTTTACTGACCTCTGTGACGACTTTTGCAGGTCTACTGCCATTACTAATGGATAGTTCTCTGCAGGCTCAATTTCTCATTCCGATGGCCGTTTCATTGGGATTTGGTGTTCTGTTTGCGACGGTTATTACCCTCTACCTGATTCCCTGCGTGTTGATGATAGCCAATGACGTAAGTGGAACCGTAAAACGCCTGTTCAGGGCGATTTATGGTTGAGGGTGTCAATATCGCGACTAGGACTTCCGAAGAATTGCGAGAAAAGTTTGTAAGTCACTGTTTTTAATAGCATTGCAATTCTTTTTAAATTGCAGGAAATGGTGCCAAATCGGTTGATTATCATTGATATTCTAGTCTTGTTAATCAAATTGAGATTTCAGCCCATTATCATTGAGTTCTAGGAGGAACCGACTCGGCATCGTCTTTGGCTAGACATGTTGCCGAGGTTATTGTGAAAATCATCGCTCGTATATGGTTG
>CALCSP010000242.1 GCA_937893785.1 uncultured Verrucomicrobiales bacterium | reverse complement strand
TAAGATGCGCATCTTTAATTTGTTGTTTGTTACGCTTTAGGATGACAGTTGCTCCAACCATTAATAATACAGTAACGGCAAGAAATGTGGCCCATAACTTGGTCGGGTATTTGTGCTTTCTAGCAACTTTCTTAAACTTTGAAGGCTGGTTATCCGGGGAAGTGGTCGGAGTCTTTTGTGGCGTATCCTTAGTTACCTTTTCCGTTTCCCAGTTAATAGGCTTAGTACGATGTTTATTGTCAGCAGTCGGTATAGTTGCCTGCGCATTTTTGCTGTTTACCGTTCCGACTGAGGGCAGAGGTTTCTTTTTTGCGTCTTTTTTCCAGGATGAGTGTGAAATAATCATCTCCGGGAGATCGAAGTTGAATGATTGCCTGGCAGCCGGAATACCCGGATTCCTACTACCCTTTTCCCCATTTGCAGTTTTCTTTTTTAGGGGGATCACATAATTACATGTAGGGCATGATGGATCTCTATCATCGCCATCATTGGGCGGGATCGTAAACTCCGAATGGCATTTCGGGCACGTTATTACCTGATGATTGGGATCAGCCATTTTATTGATGGTGCAATTTTCGTTCCTTTCCGCTTTTAATCATCTACAGAAATCTCAATGGGTTTAGGTGAAGGGATAAGAATCTGAGTTTCCTGTCGATCTAGGGTGACTTGGTTGACTGGGGTTGCTCTGCGGATTTCACCCGACTGCCCGGCAATCTGGGCTCGCAATACGGGTTGTTGTGAGGAATATGGGTCGCTGCTTCCAACGACTGTGGGCGATGCCATCAGGATTGCATCTGAGGATCGTGAAGCCAACAAGGGAGAATCAGTCATTTTAGATGATGGGAAGCCGGTGATGAGGGGATGCTTGATTCGTTCCGAGTCCGTGGCATGGAACTGGCAATAATGGTCGAATGTATTTGTCCTGCGGATGAATTCCCGATAGGTGCTTCGCTGAATCTTTCGAGCTCCTTTTGCCTCTCCAGGAAGCTCCTCGTAGCACGAATCTGTAGCCAGGTGCCCGGATTTTCGGCAGATCTCAATGACCTTGCATTCCTCGGGCATCTTGATTTCTGTTGAGGGGAACGATTCAGAGGAGGCATTGATGACATCAACCCAAACCGGGAGCGCAATGGTATTGCTGAAGGCACCGCGATAGACCGGCTTAGGGTAATCAAATCCTGTCCATACACCACATGTTACTTCACTATTGTATCCGACAAACCACAGATCAGTAAAATTGTGAGTGGTTCCCGTTTTGCCGGCGGCATTTTTATCCCTCAGTCCGTATTTGGTATAGGATTGCTTGGCTGTCCCTCTTTTCAGAGCGTCCTGGAGACAGCTGTTTACCTGGTAAGCGGTGACCGGATCAATTGCTGAGGTGAGCTGCGCAACAGGTTCACTGAAGATTGTGGAGCCATCTGCATTGACAATCGAGTTGATAATATGAAGGGCATTAGGCCTTTTTCCAGCATTAGGAAAAATGGTGAAAGCCATGCATAATTCCTTTAAGCTGACAGCACTGCTGCCCAGCAAGCTCTTGTCATAATCATCCAGTGGAGATTCGATGCCTGATTTTCTGGCAATTTCTGCCACTTTTTGACGACCGATGTTTTTACCGATCCTGACAGTGGCCGCATTTTTGGAATGAACCAGAGCTTCTCTTGCGGGAATTTCTCCCAGATAGTTCACAGTTTCTGATTCTCCTCCCCATTCCCCGAGAATTCCGGTGATTCCGCCAATTGCCACGCTACGGTTATCAATCGGGGTATCTTTCACCATGGATCCAGGGAAATAGTCCTGACTGTAGGCGGCTGCATAAACCAAGGGCTTGAATGCGGTTCCTGCGGGCCTTCGGGATTGAAAGGCTCTATTCAGCTGGCTATCTGCAAAATTACGTCCGCCAAGCAGTGCAATGATGGCTCCGGTCCTGTTCTCAATCATCAAGACGGAGCCCTGGAGATAGCCGGGGCTTCCTTTTGTTTGCCCAGTTGAGCGTATGTTTTTATCAAGTGGATCCAGTAGTGCTTTGTTTTCCCTGTATTGAGAGTATCTCGGATGATCAAAGTCCGGGTGCTTTTCTACTTCGCTTAGATTCCTCAGTAGACTTTGCCTTGCTGCTTGCTGGGCCGTATTATCAATCGTTGTGTAGATCTTGAATCCGCCACCTCCAGCACTCTCAAAGCCGATCTGGTCGATGACTTGCAGACGGATCATTTCCTGAACATAGGAGTTCTGTTGTCCAGTTGGATTTGCCAGAGCCAGTGGTTCCTCAAGGAAGGTATTGAGCTGAAAATCACTGATCATGCCCTCCAGATGCATGCGACGCAATACATGATTGCGGGCCTTGCGTGCTCCTATCGGGTTATTGCGAGGCGATAGACGCGAGGGACTTTTGATCAGTCCACAGAGTGTGGCGGATTCAATAAGATCTAGTTGGCTGGATGATTTACCGAAGTAGCCACGGGCGGCTGATTCAATGCCAAAAAAACCTCCTCCAAAGAAAATTCGGTTCAAGTAATGCTCTAGTATTTCGGGTTTCGAAAAGTTTCTCTCGAGTCGTTGCGCCAGGAAAGCCTCGACGATCTTGGTCTCCAGGTTTCGGTTTTTTTTCAGTTCAGGATAGCATTGCTTGGCTAGTTGCTGGGTAATAGTACTGGCTCCTTGGGTAACCCGTTTTGCCTTGAAATTAAGCAGTGCCGCTCGGAGTATTCCGATGTAGTCAACACCCTGATGCTGGAAGAAGCGTGAGTCTTCCACCGCTGTTAATGCCTGAATGAAATGATATGGGATTTCCTCCAGTTTGACCGGGCGTCTGTCCTCAACCTTTATTTGACCTATCTCAACCCCGTGGCGGTCATAAATACGGCTTGGAATTTCAAGTTTGGCGATCGCCCCAAGGTCAAATGTCTCACTGCGGTCACTTCGGGGCTTGAGGAACAGGTAGAGCGTGATCAGTGCTGCTAGCCCCATGACGCAGCTTGCTGCAAAGAAGAATTTAATGCACCCTTTCAACACGATAAAATGAATAGATCGATTAACTGGGCGGATGCCGTCGGAGGAGCCTCTTTTGAACAGCATAGCAGGGATGGTTTCCGGTTCACCGGAGCGGATGGACAGTATAAGCTAAGCTTATGACAGAGCAAGCGCACGATGAAGATATGAATGAAGCGAATCCGCGCTTGGTGGAACTTATTGGTTCGCAAATCCAGGCGGCAGGCGGCTTTATTCCCTTTGTCGACTATATGGAGCTTGTTCTCTACCACCCACAATACGGTTATTATACGCGTCCGCGTAAGAGAATCGGGAAAGACGGTGATTTTATTACTTCGGTGAGTATAGGGCGCTGTTTTGGTAAGCTATTAGCCCGTCACTTTGCATCTTATCTAGGCAGGATGGGGGATTGTTGCCGAGATCTAGTGCTTGTTGAGCCGGGTGCAGAAGATGGTCATCTGGCCCTTGATGTCATGAGAGAGCTCAAGCAGGTGCTTACTGAGGAGGTTTACAACCGTTTATGCTATGTGGCCATTGAGCCCTTTGATGGTAAGAAGGAGCGTCTGTTGGATATTTTCGGATCTGAGGATTCTGACCGATTCCGAGTCGTTTCCAGTTTGAATGATCTAAAGGGATCCAGTGGAGTACTCATGGCAAACGAGTTCCTTGATGCAATGCCGATTGAGCGTTTGCGTTGGCGGGAGGGGGAATGGTGGCGCATATGCGTGGCTAGCGACCCTCAAAAGGCCACGCCATTTCACGAAGTCGAAGCTCCCATTCAAGACCCTGAGCTGGCTGGTCTTGTTGACGATCTTCCTATCCATTTAGAAGATGGATTTACTATTGAATTGAACACAAACCTTAAGCAATGGTTTCATGATTTGGCTCAGAACTTCAATTTACTGTATTGCTGTCTGATTGATTACGGGTTCGATGGAGGGGAGGTTTTTTCCCCCTCACGAAAGGGTGGGACTCTCAGGGGCTACTTAAGGCACCGTTTCCAGAATTGCCCTTTTGATGCTCCGGGAATGACAGACCTGACCGCCCATGTGGATTTTGACCGAGTTAAGAAAAGTGCAACAAGCGTCGGATTTGATATTCTGAATTTTACTGATCAGCATCGGTTTCTCGTGAATGCGGCCCGGCCTTGGTTGCTGGAGATTGAAGGTGTCGGCTCTACTGAAGATGAGAATAGGCAGTTACTTAAACAGTTCCAGACTCTGTCTCACCCGACAATGATGGGCGGGGTCTTCAAGGTGTTGGAAATAGGTAGGGGAGTTACTGCCCCCTAGCCCAGCATTATTGCTGCTCGATTCGATAAACGTGGGACTTGCTGCGTGCGTAAATGGCTTTGCCTGCAACGGCAGGAGATGCCATGAATCCGTCATCAAGTTTATTGGATGCGAGTAACTGGAAGGTTTTGCCAGGTTTGACCACATAACAGTCACCCATTTGGCTGAAGAAGAAGAGGTTTCCGTCTGCCATGATCGGTGAGGCGGAAAAATGGCCACGGAGCCTGTCACTCCAAATTTCCTTTCCTGTAGCGAT
>CALCSP010000241.1 GCA_937893785.1 uncultured Verrucomicrobiales bacterium | reverse complement strand
GAACACGGTCGTCTCATTAACTCCCCTTCAATCATCACCGCCGCAATTTACCGCTTTATGTTTTGTAGAATACTCCAGCAATACCAGTGCATGCGGGGCAGGTGAAAAGGCCCTTTCCAGAGATTGCCCTTAATCGTTGAGGACAAGCGTCCGTCACGATGCACGTAACCAAACCACTCGCCATGATCCTTGTCATGAAACGTATCGCGGCTGTATTGCCGCACCTGCTGGTGCCTCTCTGCATAACTAGCCTCACCAGTCAGCTTATAGGCAAGCAAGGTGGCAATCTCTGCCTCATTGTGTGGCCACCAAAACTTCATGTCGTGCCAGTATTCCTGCACCGGACGGTCATGCAGATGTGTAAAATAGAAAAGTCCACCGTATTCGCTATCCCAACCTCGCTGCCACATCCAGTCAAGCATCTGACAGCCAAGCTCAAGGAGTTGATCCTCCCCCCGCATAGATGCTTCGTGCAGAATGAACCAGGCGCACTCAATGGCATGACCGGGATTGAGAGTCAACCCGTCAAAGTGGTCAATAATGGCCCCGTTAACACCGACCTGTTCCATGACACATTCCAATTCTGACTTAATAAAATCATCACGAATCTCCTCAATAAATTCATCGATCAGGTCTTCCGCTTCCTCAAGGCCAATGGTCTCACGAACCTGCTGTACCACGTTGAGCAGAATCATCGGTATTCCGATCGACTTGACCGGGCGAACATCAGTAAACTTAGGCTCCAAAAGCCCCGGATTACGATAATACTCAAGGCACCTGTCGAGCAATGATCGTGCCTCACTCCCGATTTCTCCATCTCCGCTTGCCTTTGCATAAGCCGCATAAGCCATCGTAGCAAAGCACTCGGAAAAGAAATACCGACGCTTGCGTAACGGCTTCCCCTGACGCGTGGTCTGGAAAAACATTCTCCCCTCATGATCAAAGCAATGCGCACGCAAGAAGCGAATCCCGGAAGCAGAAGCCTCAAGCCATTGATCCCTTGGCTCCATCGTATTATACAAAGTTGCCATCAACCAGGCAAAGCGTCCTTGCTGCCATACCGACTTGTCATCATCAAGCAGGGTTCCGTCACGATCCCGGCACGTCAAATAGCCATCGTATTCAAGATCAAGGCATGAAGGCAACCAGAATGGCAATGTGTCCTCGATCAACTCCTTGCGATAATCCTCCCCCAATAGAAAGATTTCCTCCTTCGTGTAATTCACGACTAAATCCTCCCCTCCTGCTGACCGGAAAGCTGTCGCCTATATTCATCCCGTCCAGCCCTATCCTCCTTTGCCGTGGTCGAATAAAAGATGAAACCAAGCGCACGACGTTGGCGCTCGGTCGAGGAATTTCCATCAGCCCGGTGAATAGTCATCGCGTCGTGCACCAGCAGGTCGCCTGGTGCTGCAGCAAGAGCGACCTCATTGACTCGATCATCCTTACTTCCAAAATCGCTAATGCCCTGCGAAAATCCTAAGGTATCAGTCAACACATGGGAACGCATCCCTTTGAGGTGTGAGCCCTTCACATAACGAACACATCCGTTTACCGCGTCCGCATGATCGAGTGCCAACCACATGGTCAGGGCAAGGGGCGGGTTAAGCTTAAAATAAAAGCCATCCTGATGCGGAGGCGTGGGACGACCTGCACCGGGAGGCTTGTTAAAAAATTGCATATTCTTGGCAATCACCTCAGACCCTAAAAGCTGGCCTGCAAGTTCCCTAACCCGACCCTGGAAAAAATCACCAAACCAGCGATCATGCAGGTGCATAGATTGCAGTTGTTTGAGCGTCTGCATATTTCCCCGCTCCTCGTAAAAAACTTCCTCCGCGCTTAAACCCGGAACGACCTCGGCAATATAGCGATCGACGTTCTGCAGGATATCTTCAACCTCACCCAGAGACAGAAAAGAAGGGAACACCGCGTAGCCCTTTTCAGCAAATGCTTCTACAGGATTACAATCCTCACGAACCGGGCCAGAAAGGGAGTCGTTATTCATGCCGATACTTTTACTTTCATGGCCTACTTTTTCTATACCCGTTCTTTTTAGCGCAAATAGCAAGGCTCATTTCCCCAGAACAAGAACCATTCCGTGGCAGAAAAATCCCCAAAAAAAAGGAAAAAGACACCGGAAACACAGGAGAAAAGAAAAATCCCGCTTGCGATCCTGTCCTGTGGCAGTATTTTCGCGCGCCTCGGGGAAAAAAGCGCGGATAGCTCAGTTGGTAGAG
>CALCSP010000240.1 GCA_937893785.1 uncultured Verrucomicrobiales bacterium | reverse complement strand
GGATCTCCTAAGAAATCGGTTTCAATGCCATCTGGAAATCCATCACTATAAGTATCCTCGGCAAAGCGGTCTAGGCCTTTACTAAGTTCGTCTGCATCAGGAAGGCCGTCACGGTCACTGTCCAGCGACAGTTCAACCATTTCGCCATGCTTATTCACGACCAGATGAATTAAAGCTCCCAAGTAATCAGCCTCGATACGAAACATACGCTTCCGATCCACCCTACTTTGGATAATCTGAACCTTGTTGATGACGATTTCAGGATATTGATGTTGCAAAGCATGTGTAATACGCAAAGGCAGCCTTCTTACGTGAATTTCACTGAGGGGCTGAATATTCAGCATGGGTAATTTATCCTGATTCGAGTGGCTGGAGCGCATTGACAGCAACTCGCCTGCGTGAGTGAAAGTCAGATTAAAGAACAAACCTGAGTGCAAACACTCAACATTTACCTGATCCTTTGTTGGAATATCCACCGAGGAAACCATTAGTGGATCAAAAGATGGAAATAATTCTTCCAGGGCCTCAACAACTTCTATTGTTAAGTGATCATTGTCTTCTGCACGTAAAGCAAAGAACGAAAAAGCTGTTGTCAATATAAGGGAAACTGGCAGCCAGCGCTGTGCAGCGCTTTTTTGTGGTGCACTTAAGTTTCTCATTGTTTTCAATTATAAACAATGAACATGAACACATTCTAAACAGTGGGAATGATTAAGATTAAATTCCGTTCAGATTTGAGCACTTGGTATCTTTACTGTAACCACAAACCATTCACTATCTGCGGCTGCAACTAATTGACCATTAATCGTTTCAGTAATTCTCTTGCACAAGCTCAGACCTATTCCCGCATGTCCTACCCCACCTGCGGCTGAAGCATCACCTCGCTGAAACCGTTCAAATAATTGGTCAAGATTAGACTCAGATATACCTGGATTACTATTTTTTATAGAAATTACAATTGAGGAATTTTGTTGCTCAATAGAAATACGCACCTTTCCCCCAATAGGCGCATAGCTAGCGCAATTTTCAAATAGGTTAGAAAACATGATACGAAAAAGTGGGGCTGCAACGCAGAACGACTCAGGCGCGTTGTTCATTTCCCATCGCACCTGTAGGTTTCGTTTTTCAGCAACTTCAAAATAGGGTTTCCAGCATTGTTGCAATGTTCTACGTGGGTCCAAAACACCGATTTCAAATTCATCCGTTCCGGAGTCCAGTCTTGCTAGCATTAATAAATTACTGACTACGACTTCCATCTGTTCCTGTATAATTAACGCGCGACCCATTACTTCTTCATCGGTGTCAGCGTTACGCTTGGAACTCAGGGCCAATTCAAGTTGTGTCTTCAATCCGGCTAACGGATTGCGTAATTCATGTGCAGCGTTGGCCGTAAACTGCCTTTCATTCTCAATAGCAGAAGAAACACGGCTTAGCAGCTGATTGAGACGATCGATTACTGGGACAACTTCACTAGGGGGATTGTGAATATACACCTTGCTGGTTGCTGCACTAACGGTTGTCGACTCTATCTGAGTAGAAATTTCTTCCATTGGTTTAAGTGCGTTTCGCACTATCAAAGTCGTTGCAAGAAGTGAGAACAATGCCATTGCCACACCCATAAGAGCAAGTGATTGACGAAGTCGCATGAGACCAGAATCGATCTCAGCACGGTCGCGAGCTACTACAAGATGTACACGAACCGGTGTATTCGAATTGTTCCCGCTTTCATTCAACTGTTCAGGAATAAAAACCATTCCCATGCACCGACCACGTCGTCCATTGGGTAAATTACAATCGTACGCCTTAAACTCATCTTCACTTGTCAGGCCAACAAGAGGAAGACTCTCCTCAAGGCCAGCGGAGCTGTAAATATCCCGACCATCCAAAAAGCGAAATTGGAAAAAGTCAGGATGTTCGGGATTTCTTAAGCTCTCTAGAACAGGTTCTGACAAGCGAAACGAAATCCTTTCGCCATTTTGCACCGCTGCAATTTGTTGATAAGCAAGTTTATCTCTTAGGAAATGGTCAACTTCTGCGTAAAGATACTGTTTAACCAAGGCATAAGTAACACTGGCACCTGTGAAAATTACAAGGATGGATCCGGCGAATATTGCCGTCAACAAACGTGCACGAATAGAAGTTTTCCTGAGCATCGGAACTCAGCGTGAACCGGTGGGATCATAAAGAAGATAACCAAGTCCCCTGCGAGTATGAATGAGCCTTTCTCCGCCCGAAGCCTCGGACTTCTTTCTTAGCCTGTTGATAAAAACATCAATCACATTGCTGTCGGTCTCTTCAGCAAAGTCATATAGTTGTTCCCATATATCAGCCCGTCTTACAACCTGCCCTTCCCGTAAGGCGAGCAACTCTAGCAACCCAAACTCTTTAGCCGTTAGGTCAAGAATGATACCTGCACGACGAGCGACTCGAGACTTTGTGTCAACCTCCAGGTCTGAAATCCTGATGACAGGGTCAGATTGGCCATGTAGGCGGCGCATCTGAGTACGCGCTCGTGCCATCAATTCATCTAGGGAGTAGGGCTTTATGATATAATCATCTGCACCGGCATCGAGACCAATGACTCGATCAGAAACAGCGTCCCTTGCAGTGGCAACCAACACAGCAGTTTCCTTTTTGGCCTGCCTTATCTTGCGCAAGATATCTAGCCCATCAATTCCTGGCAGCGTTAGATCAAGTATTATTAATGAATAAGGATTCTCAACAGCCAACCATGCCCCCTCAGTTCCATCACCCGTTTCATCAACAGCAAATCCATCACGGCGCAACCGCTCTGAGACTGCCTCACGAAGTGGCGCGTTATCCTCTACAACAAGTATTCTCACAATGACCCCCTCATGATGAAATGATCCTAGATTTCATTATGAGTAAGCGTCTCGCTAATAGCAAGCCTCGTTACTACAGGTCAGACAAATACCAATTAGTGGTCGCCTCCATCTTCAGAGTGGTGATCACTGTTATCGCCATGCGGTTTGAAGAGATGCTTGCTTCCTTTGCCATTTTCAGGATCATCTTCCCAATGATGCTTGTCGCAGGATGATGCAAATAAAATTAAAACTGCAGTAAATGCGTATATAAAACGAGGCTTCTTCATGGAAATCATTCAAGAATAACGACAATGATGGTTGGAAGTAGAAAAAACGCAACTGCCAATCTCAAGCTTCTTACTATTGTCCCTATGATTAATCCACTTATCCCTGTATCCTTATGATGAGTGTCACGGTCATTTCCACCATGCAAATTTCACTAATACAAT
This sequence comes from uncultured Verrucomicrobiales bacterium, assembly GCA_937893785.1. Classification (GTDB taxonomy): domain Bacteria; phylum Verrucomicrobiota; class Verrucomicrobiia; order Verrucomicrobiales; family DEV007; genus CACIUL01. The sequence goes on along the minus strand of CALCSP010000240.1, from coordinate 3,480 downwards.
GAATGAAGAAGAGGCAGAGGAAAAAATTAATTATCTAAGGGAGCTTCTCCACCGGCATAACCATCTTTATTATCTTGAAGCCACTCCTGAAATAAGTGATTCAGAATATGATGCATTAATGCACGAGCTCAGGGAGCTCGAGCAGCTTCACCCAGCGCTTCTTATACCTGACTCACCCACTCAACGCGTGGGAGGGGCTCCGCTGAGTGAATTTCAGTCTATTACTCATCCAGTAAAGATGCTATCGATTGAAGACATACATCAACTTAAAGAGGAGGAGCTGGAACATTCCGGAAAAGAAAGAGACGAAGGCATCGTTGAATGGTTTAGCAAAATTGAAAAAAATCTTGGGGGAGGAATTTCCGGGCTGACCGTAGAGCCTAAGATTGACGGTGTAGCTGTATCGCTGATGTATCGGAATGGCTTGCTAGATTACGCAGCGACGCGAGGTGATGGCACTACAGGTGACGACATTACGGCAAACATAAAAACGATACGCTCGATACCACTCAGGCTTCCACTTAATGCCCCACCAGTTTTCGAGGTTCGAGGAGAAGCTTTTATGCACAACAAGGACTTCGACAACCTTAATTCTGATCGACAGTCACAAGGATTGTCGGCATTTATTAATCCACGAAACGCAACTGCAGGAACCCTAAAGCAACTTGACCCCGTCGCAGTATCATTAAGGCCACTGGATGTAATATTTCATAGCTTTGGATTGGTTGAGGAAGGATCGTTCAAAACAATTTCGGAATTTCATGAAATCCTACCAAGCCTCAACCTTAAAGCGGACAAATGGTTCCGATCAGTCACTTCTTTATCGGAACTGAGGGATGCAATTGCTGCCTTAGATAATGACAGGCACTCATTCTCCTATGCGACAGATGGAGCTGTCATAAAAGTGAATGATGTCGATTTACACCAAAAACTGGGCTCGACAGCCAAATATCCCCGATGGGCTTGTGCATTTAAATTCTGCCCCGAGCAGAAGGAAACGCTGCTCGAGAGCATATCCATACAAGTTGGGCGCACCGGAGTCCTTACACCAGTTGCAGAACTTTCGCCGGTCTTTATCTCCGGAACTACTGTGTCTCGGGCAACTCTCCACAATGAAGATGAAATGCGCCGCAAAGATATTCGTATTGGCGATACTGTGGTAATCGAAAAAGCGGGCGAAATTATCCCCGCGGTTATTAAGGTAAATAAAGAAAAGCGCATTGCTGACAGCAAACCGTTTGACCTGTTTAAGTATGTTGAGGGCAAGTGCCCTTCATGTAACGGTCAAATTACCAAGGGCCAAGGATTTGTGGCATGGAAATGTGTTAATCTTACATGTCCAGAAAAAGCAGTGACACGGCTCCGTCATTTTGGCTCACGTCAGACCCTCAACCTAGAAGGATTAGGTGATGCCGTTGCTGAAAAACTTGTTGAAACAGGCCTTGTTGCCAACCCGGTCAAAGTCCTTTCGCTTGAGATTAGTGACTTTGCTGACCTTGAGCTTGATCCAGCTAAATTAAAATCGGGAGAAATAAGCAAGCCTAGAAGATTTGGTGAGAAGAAGGCAACGCTTCTTAAGAAGAGCATTGAAGAAGCACGCAATCTTCCTCTCAATAAGTGGTTATCAGCGCTGGGGATTCCAACAATCGGTGAGTCCGCAGCAATCGAATGCTCAAGACTGCATGAAAGTCTATCATGCGTCGCCTGTTCCGATTTCTTGCCTTTGATTGCCGAGCGAGGAGAACATGAAAACTGGATAAAGGCTAATCCGGTCAATCCGAAGACAGGCAATATTACTGAAGCTGAAAAAGCCAAGCGCAAAGAAACCGCTGCGGTGATCAGGGCACGGATCCACGAAATTTCCGAATCACTTAGCCCCCTAAAGCTGTCCCCTGAACTTGGTGGGGTTGCCGCCAGAGAGATCATCAAATTCTTTAATTCCAATCTCGGAAAGGAAACACTAAGTGAGTTAAAGCGCCTGGCTATTGAGCCTCGATCAGATAATTATTTCAAGAAAATCGGTAACGGCCCGGGCAGCACAGAGAGCAGTTTGCCTTTTGCATCTACTACATGGGTAATAACCGGAACGCTTTCCAAGTCCCGTCAACATTTCAAACAATTGATTGTTCAAAATGGAGGAAAAGTGACCGGGTCGGTGAGTGGGAAGACTGACTACTTGCTGGCCGGCGACAATGCGGGAAGCAAATTGGCGAAGGCTAATGAAATATCTGTTAAGGTTATCACAGAACCTCTGTTTGAAGGCATGCTGGAGAAGTCATAGAGACGTCCCCAAAAGCGAGCAAGCTACGCTAATCATTTCCTTCACCGACAATCACTCCATTAACCATCTGAACACCAGCATCAGCACCATAATCAATCGGCACTAGCAACTTTTCCCCTTGATTGAGCACAGGAACCAAATCATTCATCAGGTCTATTCGAGGATTTAACAATGGACTGACATTCGAGGGAACACCCCCCCCTTTATCAACTGCCTTACTTGCATTTAAATCATCCACATCCTTGCGATCAATCATCATGAGTATAGCGATCAGTCCGTAGGCAATGGCTCCGCCTATCAACCATCTGCTTTTTCCCATGTCAGAAGTGAAGGCGGCTAAGCGCTCCATAAAAATGTGCATTGATGAGCGCTTCAATAACTCACTGCGCTGCCTTTCACGGAACTCATTGAGAAATTTGTCGTGATAGCCACTGGGCGGCTTTTCATATCGCTTTAGGCGAATCAGCCGTCGTGTTTCATTAAAATCATTCATCAAGAAAAAGAAACTTTAAAAATTCTGCTATAGGGAATTACGAGATGACGCTTCAACATCTCAGCGACGGAACTCCTCGAGTGAGTTTTGTAATTGTTTATGAGCATAAAACAATCTAGACCGAACGGTTCCTGCAGAAATCTTAAGTATCTTTGCAATATCCGCATGAGCCATTCCCTGTATATCAAACATGATCACTACTGCACGATGGTCCTCGGTAAGCTTCATGAGCGCCTCATTTAGCCTGCGTTGTAGCTCATGAATGTTGCACTCCCGGATTATATCCACCTTGGAAGTTTGTTCAATAAACTCATCATCCAGTTCAATCGCACGATCCACATCATCTAGGCTAACCTTCCAATACCTGTTTCTCTTCTTGAGAAAATTCAGGGTCATGTTCACTGAGATTGAATATATCCACGTGTAAAATTTGGATTTTTCACGAAATTTGCGTAATGAGCGATACGCCTTAGCGAAAATGTCCTGCAGCAAATCATTGGTGTCCTCATGACTAGACGTCATGTGATACACCAAGCCATACAACTTCGGACCATACTTTATGACCAACTCATCAAAGGCACCGGTGTCTCCAGCTTTGGCCCTTGTCACAAGCGCCGTGTCTTCATCTTCAATCATTTTAACCCTGTCCATTTTTCCTTCGGCACGAAGGACAAATTCAGCCGGAGATTGCCCTTTAACAAGGGGG
>CALCSP010000239.1 GCA_937893785.1 uncultured Verrucomicrobiales bacterium | reverse complement strand
GAGACCAACCGGCTTCCTTTTGATCTGCCGGAGTGCGAGACAGAGTTGGTTGCAGGTTACCACACAGAGTATTCATCCATGAAATTTGCCCTGTTTTTCCTCGGTGAATATGCTGCCATGATCATTGGTTCTGGATTGATCGTTACCCTTTTCCTTGGCGGATGGTCCCTGCCATTTGGGTGGGATGCGGCACTGATGTCTTTAGCCGGTGAACCTGAGCATGTGCCGTGGTGGTTGGGGGTTATTCATATATCGACTTTTTTGGCTAAGGTGATTGCCTTTATTCTTTTCTTTATCTGGGTCCGATGGACCTTGCCGAGGTTTCGGTATGATCAGCTGATGAAATTGGGGTGGGTTGTTTTCTTTGAACTCGCCCTACTGAATATTTTCATTACAGCAGGAATTATTATTTGGACGCGTCCCTAGAATATGCCCATTGTCGTCAAACGCCCAAAGTTAACGCTGGCTGAGAAATGTTATTTTCCGGCCCTGATGAAAGGTTTGCGTATTACTCTTGGGCATGCGATCCGAATCTTGCGAAGGAAAAAGAATGTTACTATGCAGTATCCGGAGGTGAAATGGGATGAGAACCTGCCGGAACATTATCGTGGCGCCCCTGCACTTGTGACCGATGAGCAAGATCGGGAAAGATGCGTTTCTTGCCAGTTATGTGAGTTCATTTGCCCGCCGAGAGCGATCACGATTGTTCCCGAGGAGATCCCTCCAGATGATAAGTGGCAAAAGGTGGAGAAGCGTCCTAAGAGCTTCGAAATTGACATGATTAGGTGTATTTATTGCGGTATGTGCGAGGAGGTGTGTCCTGAACAGGCAATTTATCTACGTAAGGACTATGCTATTACCGGTCTCTCCCGAGAGGAGATGGTTCACGATAAGGAAAAGCTTTATGAGATTGGCGGCAAGCGCGAGGGGTTGGTGAATAAGTGGAATAAGCTAAAGTAATGAACCTGGCCGAATAAACACATGTCAGTGCTCTTTTACATATTCTCAGCGGTAATGCTGGGATTTGGCGTAATGGTTGTCTTGAATAGAAACCCGGTTTCCAGTGCGCTGTCACTGGTGGGATCATTTTTGGGGCTTGCTGCGCTGTTTATCACATTGAATGCCTATTTCATCGGGGTGATTCAGGTTCTTGTCTATACCGGGGCGGTCATGGTGCTGTTCATTTTCATTATCATGCTGCTGGATGTTAAGACAGAGCAACGTCGGAATCTCAATTATGTAGCTATGGGAGGTGGACTTCTGGTGGTTCTTGCGCTGATAAGCCAGTTGGCAATCCTGCTGGGTCATTTTGCTCACGGCAAGCAGCAACTAGCAGTGCTCCCTGAAGATGCAGCAGTGCATCAGGATGTAAAACGTGTCGGTGAGGCTGTGTTTTCCGATTTTAATTTTCACCTTCAGTTGCTTGGCATTCTGCTACTTGTGGCAACTATTGGGGTGGTGGTTCTCAGCAGGCGTCAGGGGAGGGCGGATCGAAGCTAGAGATAATGCCCACACTGAACGAATATTTGATGGTCAGCGGGTTGCTGTTTGCAATCGGGTTTGCGGGAGTGATGATGCGTCGCAACATTATCATCATTTTCATGTGCCTTGAAATGATGCTTAGTGCAGCAAATCTTACACTGGTAGCGTTTTGGCGATTCGGCAATGGTAATGGGATGCCTGCCGATGGTTATGAGGCACAGGTGTTGGTGTTTTTTGTTATTGCAGTTGCTGCTGCTGAAGTGGCTGTAGGCTTGGCTATTATTGTAGCTCTGTTTCGTGCACGCTGCACAGTGCATGTTGAGGATCTTAACAGCATGAAAGGATAAAGCGCTTGAGATGACTACCGCATTTATCATTCTCCTTCTCCCGCTTATTGCAGCCACTTTGATCCTGTTAGTGACAAGGAACAGGCCTGATGTTAGCGCATATGTTTCCGTGGTTTCGGCGGCCATATGCTTTTTGCTTACCTTAGGATTGATGGGAGAGAGTGGGCCGGCAGGCTCTTTTGATTGGTTGAATGTGGGGGGGCTCGAACTCAAGATCGCCCTTGAGATTACAGGATTAGCCAAGGGCATGATGCTGGTTGTGACTCTCGTCGGTCTCCTTGTTCATATTTTCTCCCTTGGATACATGAAGGATGATGCTGCCAAAGCACGGTATTTTGCCGGTTTGTCGCTGTTTATGTTTTCCATGACGGGAATTGTCCTAGCTGACAACTTTGCGATGATGTTTATTTTCTGGGAGCTGGTTGGCGTCAGTTCCTATCTGCTTATTGGTCATTGGTTTCGTAAAAATTCCGCTGCCGAAGCTTCAAAGAAAGCCTTTTTGGTTAACAGGATAGGGGACTTTGGTTTTATGGCCGGAATACTTCTACTTTGGGGGGCAACCGGTGAGATCAGTTTTGCTGGACTCAGTGAAACCCTAGGTCGCGAGACATATGATCCGGCTCTTTTGAATTGGGCAATGGTTTGTATTTTTTGCGGTGCAGTAGGCAAGTCCGCTCAGGTTCCATTGCATGTTTGGTTGCCTGACGCGATGGAGGGACCGACCCCGGTTTCCGCTTTGATTCATGCGGCCACCATGGTTGCTGCAGGAGTGTTTATGCTGGCCAAGCTGACATTCTTGATCGTGGCTGCTCCGGTAGCGGCTTCAGTCATTCAGCATGTGGGGGCGTTAACGGCCTTGATTGCTGCGCTCATGGCTACCCAGCAGTCTGATATTAAGAAGATTCTTGCTTACTCAACATTGTCACAACTTGGATACATGGTTATGGCAGTAGGTTTTTCCGGGTTTGTGTTTTCGGGAGAGGTGCTCGGAGTAAGTGCCTCGAATGCCGGGTTTTTCCATCTTTACACCCATGCCTTTTTCAAGGCTTTGCTATTCCTTGGTGCTGGTGCGGTCATTTATGCATGCCATCATGAACAGGACATCTGGAAGATGGGCGGTCTTTTGAGACTGATGCCTGTGACCGCCATTACGTTTTTGATTGGTACTGCTGCCTTGGCAGGATTGCCGCCCCTTAGCGGCTTTTGGAGTAAGGATGCAGTGATGGCCGCTGCACAGAACAACACACTGCTTCTGATTGTCGGAGCAATGACGGCTTTTCTTACCGCTTTTTATATGAGTCGTCTTTGCACGGTCGTGTTTTTTGGAAAGTCGCGATCTTTGGCTGCAAGTGAAGCTTCTGAAGTGCCCTTTGTGATGCGTGTGCCATTGATCATACTCACAGTTGGCGCAGTGTTGTCAGGCTTTAAGTTTGCCTATGGATGGTTCCTAAACCCTGATGAATTACCGCATCCGAAGGGTGCATTGCCCCTTGTTTTAAGTCTAATAGGTATTGCAGGGATAGCTGCCGGCTATCTGATCTACAGGGGGCGTGACAAGGATCCTATCAGAGTGAAGGTTTTTGCCCGGAAATTTTACATAGATGAAGCCTACTTGTTTCTTGTTAGATTGTTACAGGACGGTCTGGCTCATGTTGCAAAGGCTGTCGATCAGTTGCTGATTGATGGGCTTATCGTACGAGGGAGTGCCCGTATTACCTCGGGAGTAGGTTCTTTGCTTCGAGGTTTGCAGGGTGGAAACCTGCAGAGCCATGTATTTTTATTCGGTTTGGGGGTGATCGTCATCATTTACCTCATCACAATTACAATCACCTCTAGATAGGTTTTTCGTCCAGTGACTATCATCGAATTCATCATCGCTATTCCGCTTGTTATTGCCTTGGCTATAGGGTGTGGCGGATCTGGCCGGGGATTAGCATTATTTGCATCCTGGGCCAACCTTTTACTGGGCTCGATCGTATTTTGTATTGTTCTTGCAAGGGGAGGGGGTGACATGCATTTCCAGAGTGCGCACCGATTGCTTAATTCCCCCGAGCTAACACTGGGTTTTGCTGTTGACGGGATGAGCGCAATTCTTGTGCTGCTCACGGTAATAGTGACTTTCTGTGCAGTAAAAATCTCACCAGTCATACCCGGGAAGGGAAGTGGCAGGCTTTATTATATATCGTTGATGCTGATTGCTGCAGGCGCTCTGGGTGCGTTTTGTGCGACAGACCTTTTCTTCCTTTATGCATTTCACGAGCTTGCATTGATACCAACGTTTCTGATGATCGGGATATACGGGCAGGGGCGGGAAAAGGTTGCAACGGCATGGAAGATTACCATTTACCTCGGAGTGGGCAGCCTAATTCTGCTAGGGGGATTCATTGCCCTATACGTACAGCTTTCGCCTGTGGGCGGACTTACGTTTGATATTGCCAAACTTGATCCTGGGGCTGGGGAGCATCCGCTGAGTGCCGAGATGCAGAAATGGATTTTTCTGCCATTGCTCGTTGGGTTTGGTATTCTTGTTTCGCTGTTTCCCTTTCACAGTTGGGCAGCGCCAGCCTATGCCTGTGCCCCCCCTCCCGTGGCAATGCTGCACGCAGGAGTTCTAAAGAAGTTTGGTCTCTACGGAATGCTCCGTGTTGCCATGCCACTGTTGCCGGAGGGGTTTGAGGCATGGAAGGAACTGTTATTGATTCTCCTGTTGGGTAACATCATCTATGTCGGTTTTGTTACTATATCTCAGCGATATCTTGACCGAATGTTGGGGAATTCCAGCGTGATGCATATGGGATATATTTTCCTCGGGATTGCCTGTTGTAACAGTGCTGGCTGGGGTGGGGCCGTGCTCATGATGTTTGCCCATGGGATTTCAATCGCCCTGTTATTTGCTCTTTGTGGGGCTTTACGAGAAAGATTGGACACTCTGGAATTTACTCGCCTTGGGGGAATGGGAGCCAGTATGCCATTTATAGCCGTAGCTTTCGGTTTTGCTGCATTTGCATCTATAGGGCTTCCCGGGTTTGCCAATTTTGCATCGGAGATTACCATTTTCTTTGCCGCATTCAGTGGCGCAGGAGAACTAGGCTCTCTGCAGGTCGTGACAATTCTGGCATTATGGGGGGTTGTGATTTCCGCCGTTTACATGCTGCGCGCTTTTCGGCGGATATTTCAGGGTGAATGCAACGGAAACCTTGTTCTTACAGATCTTGAGAGAGAGGCCAGAATGCCTGTCATTTTGATGATCGTGATCCTTCTGACTACGGGGTTATTCCCGAACCTTATTCTTAAGCTGGTGCCTGACCTTCTTGGCACCCTATGATGTGATGCTCCCCTATTACCTAGAGATATACGTCGTCATCCTTGGGGTGTTAATGCTCTGCTTGGAGCTTTTTTCGGGCAGGCGTTCAAGAAGCAAGATTGCATTGCTTGGAGTGTTTGGTCTTTTGCTGATACTTGGCGTGATGATTTTTGCAGTAACAGCACCAGGTGAAGGTGTGCAATACTGGGGGATATATCATTACGATCAATGGGCTGCCTTTTACAAAGGCTTGGCGTTGCTAGCAACCCTGCTTGTTTTGGTGATGGCTCGCGAGTTTGCCCCGGTATTTAAGAATTATACTTCCCAGGATGAAGAGGCTTCGGGACTGGGTGAGTTTTATTGCCTGCCGGTGTTTGTTTGTGCCGGGCTTATGTGGATGTCTTCCAGTAAGGATCTAGTGACGATCTTTGTGTCGCTTGAGCTGGTTACGATGGGTTTTTATGTGTTGGTTGCTTTTATGCGCCGCAACGTTGGTTCACTGGAAGCGGGTGTAAAATATCTGATTCTCGGCGCTCTTTCTACCGGGTTTTTGGTTTATGGAATAGCTTGGACTTATGGTGTCTCGGGAACCTTTAGCCTTGAGCAACTCGCTGTCATTTTGTCAGGTGATGATATTGCCGACAGGGTCGCGATTTTTGCCTTTGCGTTACTGATGGTGGGCATCGGCTTCAAGATAGCTGTGGTTCCATTCCAGATATGGGTTCCTGATGTCTATCAGGGGGCGGCAATGCCGGTAACAGCCTTTCTTTCTGTGGCATCCAAGGCAGCCGGATTTATTGTCTTGTTGCGCGTTGTTGAGCCTTTTTTGTCGGCGCCTTCGCTGAGAGAGCCCGTCTTGTATCTAATTGTTTTTGTGGTTTGCGCTACCCTCATTTATGGCAACTTGGCAGCGATCGCACAGAAGAATATTAAACGGTTGCTGGCTTATTCGAGTATTGCTCATGCGGGATTTTTGTTAATGGCGATACCGGCTATTGGTAGCGTGGTCACGGTAAGGGGCCCGGATCCGTATTCTTCAATAGCCTTTTATCTTGCGGGATATCTGATTATGACGCTTCTGTGCTTTCTTGTCCTTACGATTGTGCGTGTTGGTAATGAAGGGGAAGACTTGGTGGCGTTTGAAGGTCTAGGAAAACGCTCGCCATTTCTTGCATTTGCAATGCTGGTCGGGGTTGCTTCCTTGGCCGGTATACCGTTAACGGTTGGATTTTTTGGCAAATTCTTCCTATTTAATATAGCTATTCAGAATGCTATGCAGAGTGGATTGTGGATTGTGGTCTGCGTGGCCGTATTTGGTGCAACTACTGGATTTTACTATTACTTCAAGATCATCAAGGCAATGTATTGGGGGGGGGGCGCGAGCGCAGCAGAAGTTGGTGAACTGAAAGTTGGCCGATTGGCTAAGGTGTCGATTCTGATTTTACTGATTGCTGTCTTTTTCTTAGGGGTTTTTCCTGGGGTCCTCCTTGACTTGAGCCAATAGGCTGGTTCATCTTGCCTGTTTGCTTTGTGCAGGAGTATAAGATTATTGCCGCTCATCATTGTATTTTTCTCGAGTCGGGCTTAGGTAAGCAATGTGAATATCTTGCTGGTTGAGGACGAGACTGAAATTGGTTCACTGGTAAGTGATGGGTTGGTTGCTGAGGGGTTTGCTGTGGATTACTGCGAGGATGGTGATGCCGGCATGGAACATGCCACGACAAAGTCATATGATGCCGTGGTGCTTGATATCATGTTGCCGGGTAAAAGTGGGCTCGAGATACTCAAGAAGCTTCGTGAAGGGCAGAATAACGTGCCCGTTATTATCATTACTGCTAGGGGGGAAAGTGAGGACCGAATTGAGGGTTTGAACCTTGGTGCTGATGACTATCTTCCTAAGCCATTCTTCGTTGAGGAACTTGTGGCCAGATTACGGGCGATATGGAGGCGTTCTTCGGACAGTGGAATGAGCTTGCTCAGTGTGGGGACGCTTACTGCAAACATGATGAGCCGCGAAGTTATGCGGTCTGGAACGGCTATTGACATGACTCCCAAGGAGTTCTCATTGCTTACTTTCTTAATGCGCTCCCCTGGTCGTGTTCTTACCCGTAGCCAGATTCTTGAACAGGTGTGGGGCTATCATTTTGATCCCGGGACGAATCTCGTGGACGTATACATAAGGCGATTACGTACTAAGATCGATACAGATGGAGAAATTCCTCTCATTGGCACACTGCGAGGTGTTGGTTACCGCATGGTCGATCCG
>CALCSP010000238.1 GCA_937893785.1 uncultured Verrucomicrobiales bacterium | reverse complement strand
TTTTTTCAACGTCATCAAGACAGCTTTCAAGGCGGACAAAATCCAAGCTCTGGCGATAAGTGAAGTCAACCATCGTGCGCGGCCAATCAGATCCCCACATCAACTTTTCCACACCGACCTCATCAATTGCCTTTCGGATAGCCCCCTGAGCAGCGACAAAAGGAAACCCTTCACCACGATAAAGCCAAATGATACCTCCACACTCCATAAACACATTCTCATGCCGGCAAAGTCGCAACTGACCGGGCCAACCATCACGATTAGGCATTCCAAAATGCCCAATCGCCACTTTGAGTCGGGGATAAGCCGCAAGAACACTCTCAAACGCCGAGACCTGATGCTCTCCCTCGGAAAAATCCACTGCCAATACCAGCCCTTCCGACTCCATCCGCTCCCAGATCGGAAACAGCATGTTATCATCAAGGCTTATTTTTTCCAGCAAGTGCCCAGCACAGAGTTTTAAACCCTTAAATCCCCGTTCAAAAAAACCAAAGGCCTCTTCAACAACGCTTTCTAACCGAAAGAAGTTCGGTAAGGCATGGACGAAGAAACGTCCGGGGTAATGCTCACTGACTTTTACTAGGTAATCATTCTGTGGACCATCAAGATATTCCTGAACCACAACACCTGCCGCCACGCCAGCTGCATCAAACTCACCAATCACCAGTTCGGCAAGAGCCGCACAGTCGGTCATATGAGCGGGCATGCCCAGTAACTCATCATCTCCAATACGGATTTTCCCGTTAGCAAGAGGCAACACGGCCTTTTCACCTCTCACCTGCCCGTTGACCCGTTCCCAGATATGCATGTGGGCATCAATAATAACCATGGATGGAATATTATCCCGAACCGGCAGTATGTGCCAGCACGCAAGCTACATTCCTCTCTACCGCCAAAAATCAAGATTCATATCATGGATGACATAAAGCCAGAGTATTGCGAAATTGAAATGATGATCTGGCAAAAAAATCTTGAATGTTAAGGGTGGATCAAGCTCGGAGATTATGGTTTAGTTTTCACAATGCAACGTAGGACATTCTTTCGCACCTCCGCTCTCGCTTCTTTGATGGCGGGATCCACTCAGAGCCTGTTGGCACTGGCAAACGACAATATTTATCGCAAAAATATTGGCCTGCAGATTTATACCTTACGCAATCAGCTTAAGGAAGACCTGAAAGGGACACTCAAAGCGGTCGCCGACGCGGGCTATAAGCAAGTGGAACCGTATGGCTTTCCCGGAGGACAAAAGATGGTCGATGTGGCGAAAGACTTGGGGCTTAATGTTCATTCCACCCACTTCGACTGGGAAGCAGCTGTCAATCCGAGCGATGGCGGTTTCTCCGAATTTAAAAAAATTATCGATCAGGCAAAAGAGTCGGGACTTTCACATCTGGTAGTGCCCTACCTTCACAACAAGGACCGAAAAAATCTTGATGATTACAAGCGGGTGGCAGGAAATCTCAATAAGGCTGCGGTGATCGCCAAGAAATCCGGGATACAACTTTCCTATCACAATCATTCCTTTGAGTTTCAGCTGATGCAGGACTCAACAGGCTTTGACATCTTCGTGCAGGAGTTCGGTGAAGAGATGATGTTTGAGGTTGATGTTTTTTGGATCAAAGCCGCAAACCTTGACCCGGTAAGTCTAATCAAAGGACTGAGTGGTCGCATTTCACAACTTCATCTTAAGGACATCAAGAAAGGATTGGATCTTCCGATGTATGGTGGACTTCCTAAGGATGCCTTCAAAGAACTGGGAAATGGAATCATTTCCATGGAGCCGATCATCGAAGCCGCCAAGGCTGCGGGAGTTGTCCACTGCCATGTGGAGCAAGACCAATCACCTGACCCCATCGCGAGCATTAAGGAAAGCATGGCCTATCTCAAGGGGCTCTAGTTCCGCAAGCGGTCTCGAGTTCAGGAAAACTCTGCACCTGTCGTAAACGACAGGTGCACCTACTGTTATATCACATGAAGATGAAGACACTGGCTGCCATCACTCTTCTCAACGCCTGTTTCTTTGAAGTAAGTATGGCAGTAGATTTCATCAAGGAAGTACAACCTCTTCTGACTACCCACTGTATAAAATGCCATGGTGGGGTAAGAGCAAAATCAGGATTGAGTTTTGCCCGCAAGGAAAGCGTGTTTTCCCCGGCAAAGTCCGGGCAACCTGCCGTTGTACCTGGCAATCCGGGTGCATCTGAGTTACTGGCCCGCATCACCAGTCATGATAACGACGAACGCATGCCCCCAGAGAAGCCCTTAACTGCTAAGGAAATTTCGATACTACGGACATGGATTGAGGAGGGAGCCACCTGGCCTGAACACTGGGCTTTCAAGCCGCCGAAAAAAACGCAGGGAGCAACCATCGACTCTCTAGTCACAAGCTCTCTAGAAAGGGCGGGGCTAAAGCCCTCACCTAGGGCAGAAAACCACACCCTTGTACGCAGGATCCATCTAGACCTTCTCGGCCTGCCTCCCGCGCCGGAGGTAATAACCGCCTTTGAGCAAGACACAGCACCCGATGCGTACCAGCGGCTTGTCGACCGGACACTTGACCTGCCTGGATTTGGCGAACGCTGGGCCCGTCACTGGCTTGACGCCGCCCGCTATGCTGATTCCGATGGCTACGAGAAGGATAATGCGCGACCCAACGCATGGCGATGGCGCAAGTGGGTCATTGATGCCATCAACAATGACATGCCCTTTGATCGGTTCACCATTGAGCAACTCGCCGGCGATCTTCTCCCTGATGCAACACCAAGCCAGAGGCTGGCCACCGCCTTCCATCGCCAAACACTTTTTAACCGTGAGGGTGGTGTTGATCCTGAAGAGGATCGGACCAAGCGCACCATTGATCGCACTGCAACTACTTCATCGACATGGCTAGCGCTGAGCATGGAATGCGCCCAGTGCCATGATCACCCTTATGACCCGATCAGCCAGCGTGAATTCTACCAGCTTTACGCATTCTTCAACAATACCGAGGAAGCTGATACTCAGGTACCCAAAGATAACCCGCGGAAAGGTTTGGAAGATGTAAAATCCGAGATGATGAAAGCACGGGTAATGCGCGCAAAAGAGCGCAAGACCTTTATTTTCCATCGCGGAGATTTCCTTCAACCCAAAAAGGATGCCGGGGAAGTTTTTCCCGGCACACCGGCAGTGCTTCCTGCAATACCCATATCAGAAGGACAAAAATCCAATCGCCTCGACCTAGCACGATGGATTGTGGACCCCGAAAATCCGCTGACGGCAAGAGTGGCAGTCAATGACATCTGGTCCAGGCTTTTCGGCCATGGGCTGGTCGCCAATAAAGCGGATTTCGGCACTCGCACCGTGCCTCCCATCCAGTTGAAACTTCTCGACCACCTTGCCCTTGAACTAATCAATTCAGGTTGGAGCAGAAAGCAGCTTATCCGTTACATATTGCTTTCCGAAACCTACCGGCAAAGCACCCGCTTCAAGCCCGTGGCAGCAGATAAAGACCCTAGCAATCAACTCTTTCACCGACAGAACCGCTTTCGCGTGGAAGGCGAGATCATGCGGGACATCTTCCTTGAGGCCTCAGGGTTATTGCAACACCGCATCGGGAGCCCAAGTGTTTTTCCACCCATCCCAGCTGATGTCGCAGCCCAGAGTTATGCCAGTAACTTCAAGTGGAAAACCAGCACCGGGGCGGACCGTTACCGGCGAGCTATGTATACTTTCTTCAAGCGAACTGCTGCAGACCCCAACCTAATTGCCTTCGACTGCCCGGATGCAAACGTCACGCTTGCAGAGCGCAACCGTTCCAACACGCCGATTATGGCTCTGGCGGCTCTGGGTAATGAGGTTTTCCATGAAGCCGCTCAGGCAATGGCAAAGAAGATTCTGAAAAACCCGTTATTGAATGACGAATCGGCAAGAATTGACCACTGTTTCCTGCTTTGCGTTGCCCGCAAAGCGACAGAGAAAGAAAAAAGCGCCGTTACCGAACTGCTTGAAAAAAGCCGCGAATATTACAGAGCAAATCCTGCAGAGGCAGAAAAACTTGCCGGATCCCACCGCTTAAAGCAATCAACTGCAGCGGAAAATGCCGCCTGGATTGCCACGTCGCGCATTATCCTCAACCTTGATGAAACCATCACCCGCCCATGAGTCCATTCCATCAATACCTAACACGGACACGACGCGACTTTCTCACGACATCGGCCTGCGGCCTTGGAGGCGTCGCCCTCTCGCACATGCTGGCAGAAAACGCGCACGCATCAACAGGGGCATCCCCGCTTGCGCCAAAACCCCCGCACTTCGCTCCGAAGGCAAAGAACTGTATCTTCATCTTCATGGCAGGTGCCCCCTCGCAACTCGACCTATTTGACCCGAAGCCAAAGCTTAATGAATTGCATGGCAAAAAAATGGACGCCGGACTGCTTGAAGGAAAGCGGTTTGCCTTCATCAAGAAGGAATCAGCCGTCCTTATGGGATCCTCGCGAAAATTTTCCAGACATGGTCAATCAGGAATGTGGTTCTCGGACCTGCTTCCCCACATGGCCGGCTGTGCCGATGACATCTGCATGGTGCGCTCTATGCACACTGACCAATTTAACCACCACCCCGGACAGTTGCAGATGCAATGCGGAGAAGGGCGCTTCGGGTTGCCTGCCACGGGTGCATGGCTCACCTATGGCCTAGGCAGTGAAAACCAGAACCTTCCCGGCTACGTCGTACTGACTGCCGGTCGCGGTTCCAGTGGTGGAGCAACGCTTTGGCAAAGCGGGTTTCTCCCTTCCTCATATGCCGGGGTTCGTTTCCGCAATGGCAACGACCCCCTCCTCAACCTCAAGAATCCAGATGGGCTACCTTCCAGCCTGCAGCGGGCCGGCCTCGACACGCTCAAAACCTTGAACAACCAGCACCTATCAAGAGTGGGTGATGAAGAGATTGCCAGCCGAATCGCCAGTTATGAACTAGCCTTCCGGATGCAGTCAGCAGCCCCGGAACTCATTGACCTTACCGGTGAGAAAAAACACACGATGGATGCATATGGCATTGAACGCACCACCCCGTCAGGTGGCGGTCGGGGACGTGGTAACGGCAAGGCATACGGGGAATTTTCCCGTAACTGCCTTTTGGCCCGCCGCATGGTCGAGCGCGGTGTACGCTTCGTAAACATTATTCATGCCTCATGGGATCATCATTCTAATCTGGATGAGGAACTCAAATTCAACGCCGGTATGTCCGACCAACCGGTAGCAGCCTTGATCAAGGACCTCAAGGAACAGGGACTGCTGGACGAGACGCTAGTTGTCTGGGCCGGCGAGTTTGGTCGCACTCCACTCGGAGAAAACCGCAACGGCCGCAAGGCCAACACGGGACGAGATCACCACCCGAATGCTTTTACTATACTAATGGCGGGTGGAGGAATTAAAGGCGGCTTGAGCTACGGCACCACAGACGAAATAGGATGGCAACCCGCTGAAAACCCAGTTCACGTGAATGATTTCCAGGCTACTCTCCTAGCACTCTTTGGACTGGATCACGAGAAACTTACCTACCCACACGCAGGCAGCGAACGCCGCCTGACCAGTATTACCCGGCAGTCGAAAATCATCAGTGATTGGTTTGCTTAAGCAACAGATTACCCCTCGGGAAGCTTAAAAATCCGCCTGATAAATTCCGCGTTATTTATGGCCGGCTGCTCGCCTCCGGCCACCCGCAAGTAGCACTCAATGCTCAAATTCTCACACTTCGCTTTGAGCAGTCGGCCAAAACCGGCGTGATGAATCCCGTCACCATTGATCACTGGCACCGGAGCTGGCTTGCCATAGCTAATCCAGACAGGGGGGTCATCTTTACTGACATGCGTCATGGGTGAACACTCAATGGACAGTTCCTTGTATTTATCCCAGTTTTTCATCAAGTGCTCGTGACTCTTGGCTCCCAGAGTTTTCCAAATCATCGGGTGCCTGATTGCTGCCAAACCGATGCTCTTTTCAAGCAGAAAGGGATCTAGCGTGGTCTGTCCCCCCATGCCGATAGCACCGCATACTCGTGATGAATACCGTAACACAGGATCTTGGCTATCAGGGTCAGCAAGGTCATCATGATAAGCAAGCCACAAACTCGATGCAGCTCCGGCGGAACCGCCGGTTACCGCGATACGCTTTGGGTCAATATTCCATTCCTCGGCCTTGGAACGCAAAAACTGAACCGCTCTGGCAGCGTCATGAACGGCGGCCGGCAAGAGCTTCACTCCAGCCAATCGATAACCAATCGAGCAA
This sequence comes from uncultured Verrucomicrobiales bacterium, assembly GCA_937893785.1. GTDB lineage: Bacteria > Verrucomicrobiota > Verrucomicrobiia > Verrucomicrobiales > DEV007 > CACIUL01. The sequence continues at coordinate 670 of CALCSP010000238.1, read as the reverse complement.
TAGTTGTATCCCTGCCTGAGAGAATTTGGCGACGTTTTCTCTTGTTTTTTGCCTCCCAGCCAGCCTCCCCCATGGATATGCACAAGCAGTGGCGCAGGCTTATCCGCTTCAATCTTCCAGAAGTTCAGTTTCTGTTTTTCATGCGGGCCATAAGAAACATCCTGATGGGTGGGCTCTACAGTCGCCGCCGGCAAACACCGAATGCCGGCAGCCAACAACATGATGCAGCCTGTCCTTATCATCATTGCGCCAACTGTGCTTTCTCGGCAAAGCCTTCCACCAATTATCCGGCAGAAGCCAATGCCTGGTCAAGATCGGCAACAATGTCATCTATGTGCTCAATTCCCACGGATAGGCGCACAAGCTCGGGAGTAATTCCTCCCGCCTTCTGCTGTTCCTCATTGAGTTGGGAATGGGTGGTCGTAGCCGGATGAATGGCCAGACTCTTTGCATCACCTACATTGGCCAAGTGTGAGAACAACTTGCAGTTCTCGATAAACTTTCTTCCCGCCTCGGCACCGCCTTTGATGCCAAAGACCACCATGGCGCCACCCTTACCCTTCAAATACTTTTGATTTTTCTCAAATTCGGGATCGCTCTCTAGCCCAGGGAAACGCACCCAGTCCACCTTGTCACTTTCACTAAGGTGCTGGGCAACTGCTTTTGCATT